>JAHEJD010000003.1:0-31440 GCA_024639005.1 Chromatiaceae bacterium
GAACGCAGGCGCACCTCGGTCATGTCGTGCGCGATCTCCGGATGCCGCTCGGCCAGCGCGATACGATGCTCGCGCAGCTGCTCAGGGCCGTGCTGCGCCGTCAGCCGCGGCGCTTCGCGCTCCAG
Organism: Chromatiaceae bacterium; assembly: GCA_024639005.1. GTDB lineage: Bacteria > Pseudomonadota > Gammaproteobacteria > Chromatiales > Chromatiaceae > Thiosocius. Next base: position 126 of record JAHEJD010000003.1, read on the forward strand.
CCAGGAAAAGCACTCGGCCTCTGCCGCGTGGATCACCGGGGAGCAGGGCCACAGGGTGTCATCCAGATCGAAGCAGATCAGGCGGACGTGGGCGAACATTGGCGCTCATCCAGGATATGGCAGATGATCGCAAGTGTGAAGCATGACCGTCGGAAGCGCATTCTCTAACAGTGTCGGAAATTTTTACACTCAGCAGGAACGGCAGCTTCCGCAAAGCGGCCAACCCATTGTTTTCCTGACAAAGATAAATTTACGGTATGCTTATTGCTAATTCGAGTTTATGCTAATAACGAAAGCTGGTCGTCTGCACGACGTAAAAAACCGTCGCGTCGTGATATCGAGGCGTCGGTGATAGGGTCTCTTCAAGTTTCGGCCAATGGATCAGTAGCTATGAGTGAAGAACAAAACAATCCTCGCGAAGTCAAAACGGCGGCCAGCGAAGATCCTGGGCAGCCCAATCAGCGTCGCCGGCGACTGGTAAAAGGAGCTCTGTCGGCGCCCGTTTTTCTGACGCTGCAGAACGGGTCGGTATTCGCAAACACCAGCAACGATGCGGAGATTGCGCAAACCTTGGCTGACGCAGGCGACGCCCCAGTATGCGTATTCTCCAATAACGATGTGCCTGATGGCGATAAAATTGACTTTGGGGAGAGCCCGGTTTGTTTTTTTGAGCAGGGAAATCCAGCGGGACAATTCACAATAAGGGACGATCAGGACAACCCCTTGCTTTGCGACGTCAATGGGCTGGGAAACCAGTTTCAAGGCGGGTACGTGGTAGCAGGCTCATCCGGGGCTTCCATCTGCCCGCCGACAACCTGATGGTCCATTAATTCCGGACTGCGCGTAGCCTAGAACTATCGCCATTGGTCTGCATTATTGCTGGACCCGATTTCCAATGACAGACGGAACAGCATCCGCATACATCGCGCGACGGTCCGACTTCTGCTGGGAGGAATGGGACGATCGTTACGTCCTGTTTTATGTTCCATCGCAAAAAACACACTACCTCAACCAGACCAGCGCCATTGCTCTCCAGCGCCTTGCTGAATCGCCCTACACGGCTAAGACGCTAGCCGATGCGCTGTCCGAGGAATCTGGTGAGCCCCTGGACGAAGGGCTTCGCGGCAGTATTGCCCAGCTCCTTCAGCATCTGGAGACTCAGGGCCTGGTGGTGCGGATTACCGACCTTGAGCCTGGCCCTTGAACAACCGTCTCGACGGCCTGACGGACGGACAACTCAGCCAACGCCTTCGAACCGACGGTCTGCCGCTGAAGATCGGTTGTTTCGACGCCCGTATCCGCACCAGTGGCCTCGAACTCGCGACCCTCGCCCACTCGCTCTACCGCGATTATTCGTTGGCGGATGACGACGGGCCGTTCGATTTCCATGTCAGGGTGGCGTCACCGCTGGCCCGACGCTTCACCCGGCCACAGGCGGTGTTCCACTGGGACGGCGGGCAGCCGTTCGAACCACTGCCTGCCGGTCTTGCCTTTCCCCTACTGGAATGGGGCATCAACTGGTGCATCGCCAACCGGGCCCATCGCTACCTGATGCTGCATTCCGCCTGCGTCGAAAAGAACGGCGACGCGGTGCTGTTCCCGGCGTGGCCAGGGCATGGCAAGACCACCCTTTGTGCGGCCCTCATCAATCGAGGCTGGCGGCTGCTCTCGGATGAGTTCGGCCTGGTGAGGCCGGAAGACGATCTGCTTCAGCCGCTCCCCCGACCGCTCCCACTCAAGAACGAGTCCATCGAGGTGATTCGAGGCTTCGCGCCCGATGCCTATCTGGGCCCGGTGTTTCCAAAGACGCGCAAGGGAGACGTCGCTCACATGCGCCCCCCCGCAGACAGCATCGCTCGCGCGGAGGAACCCGCGGTACCGCGTTGGTTGGTCTTCCCGCGCTGGGTGGCCGACTCGCCAACCAAGCTGGAGCCCATGCCTGGGCCGGAGGCCTTCTTCATGGTGGCCACCAATGCCTTCAACTATGAGGTTCGGGGAGAGGCAGGATTCCGCACGGTAACGCGCCTGGTGCGGAGCTGCAGTGCATACCGGCTGGTCTACTCGAATCTGGAAGAGGCTGTCGACGCGATCAACGGCTTGTTAAACTGAGAAAAGCATCCAACCTGGAAATACCCGCTTAAAGTGTCGTTTCCCGAGGCGAGTCTTCTCCTGCGTGCGGTCCGCTCGCCCGAAGACCTGCGCGAGCTTACGAACCCGCAGTGGGATCTACTGCTCAGATTGTTGTGGAAGTGCCGGCTGATCGGCCGTGTTGCGCTGTCGTGCGACGCCGCCGGGATCTCCGGCTCACTTCCGCAAAAGGTCCAGCAGCAGTTCGAGAGTGCCCTGGTGCTAATCGACAAACAGCGCCAGATGGTCGCCTGGGAGGCGAACCGTGTCGGCTGGGCAATGCAGGGCCTGGAGGTGCCGGTCGTCCTGCTCAAGGGCGCGGCGTACATGCTGTCCCGCTTCGACTTCCAACGCGGGCGCCTGTTCGCTGATCTCGACGTCATGGTGCCTGTCGACGATCTCGCCCGCGTAGAGGAACGTCTGAAGCAACGCGGTTGGCGCTTTACCAAGCTCAACGCGTATGACGAGCGGTACTATCGCGTCTGGAGCCATGAGCTGCCGCCCATGCGGCATTTCGAGCGCGAGGTGGAACTCGACGTGCACCACACGATTCTGCCGCTCACGAGCCGTCTGACGCCCGACCGAGAGAAGCTCTGGGAACGCACGCAGACCCTACCCGGTACGCCTTTTCGAACCCTCGCCCCGGAGGACATGGTGCTGCACAGCGCGGTCCATCTGTTTCACGACGGGGAGCTCGCCGATGCGGTCCGCGACGTCCTTGATCTCGATGGTCTAATGCGCCTCTTTTCCCAGCAGGCCGGATTCTGGGACACGCTGATCCTGCGCGCTGGAGAGTTGGGTCTTTCACGGCCGCTCTTCTATGCGCTGCGTTACTGCGACCGGTTCCTGGAGACCCCGGTGCCGGACCATGTCATGGCGAGCTCGCAGAAGAATGCGCCGACCTCACCGCTGAGGCTGGCCATGGACGCGATGGTGCCCAGGGCCCTCTTCCCGCAACACCCGGACAGGTCCAATGTTGCCACCGGGGTCTCTCGCTGGCTTCTCTACACCAGGGCCCATTGGCTGCGGATGCCCCCGTCGATCCTCTTGCCACACTTGGCGCGCAAAGGCTTACGCCGGATCAAGGGCCGACCAGACGATCACGGAAATTAGTCGTCGCTCGGCTGGCTACCCGCTCGTCGACGAGCTGTACGCCGACATCGTCGCTACCCCGTCGAGCTAATCTCGATCTGCCAAGCGTGGCAGCACCTGGCCGGCGATATAGCCGGCCAGCGCGCTGACACCTGCCCGCCGCTGTCCCACCTCAAGGATATAGCCCAGCGTCCGTGGAATATCCGCCAGATAGCCCGCCTTGCCGTCACGGTGATTCAGCCGCGCGAAGATGCCGGCCGCCTTGAGGTGACGCTGCACCCCCATCAGATCGAACCACGCCAGGAAGGTCGCCGCATCGACGCCCTCGAGCAGACCGGCGGCCTGCGCCTGGCGATGGTAGCCCTCGACCCAGGCATCGACCTGCGCGCCCGGCCAAGCGACATAGCAGTCGCGCAGCAGCGACACCAGGTCATAGGTGATCGGCCCGGCGACGGCGTCCTGAAAGTCGATCACGCCGGGGTTATCGACCCCGACCACCATCAGATTGCGCGAATGATAGTCGCGGTGCACGCAGACCATCGGCTGGGCCAGCGCATTGTCGATCAGCAGTTCGAAGGTGGCCGCCAGCGTCGCCTGTTCCTCCCCGCTCACCGTCAGGCCCAGATGCTCGCCGAGCAGCCAATCGGTGAACAGGCCCATCTCTCGGGCAAGCAGGTCGCGGTCATAGCGCGGCAGGTCGGCGACCGGCGCGTTGGTCTGCAGACGCAGCAGCGCCGCCAGTGCGTCCCTGTAAAGCGACTCGACCGTCTCAGGGATCAGCGCCGCCAAGTACGACCGGCTACCCAGATCCTCGAGCAGCAGAAAGCCTCGGGCAAGATCCTGTTCGAAAATCTGGGGGGCATGCAGGCCTGCGTTGCGCATGCGTTCGGCAACGGCGACAAAGGGACGGCAGTCTTCCTTGTCCGGCGGTGCGTCCATCGCGATCAGGGTATTGCCGTCCGGCAGGGTGGCACGGAAGTAGCGCCGGAAGCTGGCGTCGGCAGAGGCCGGCGCCAGCGCGAATTCCGGCAGACGGCAGGACCGCGCGAGCCATTGCTCGAGCTGCTGCAGGCGTTGTGGCATCGGGCGCCTCGGTGGGGTCGTCGATCCCGCCGCGGACAACCCGGCAGGAATTGAAGTATTCCCTATTCTATGAGATTTTAGCGGCGCTCGGCGCGCCAGGTCGGGCGTTCCCGCCGGGCAGGGTCCGGGCGCTGGCCGCGAGGGCTTCCCGGATCGGCGAACGGCACACCAGGAATCGCGAAGAACCATCACGTGACACGGAGCAAACGGATCATCCGCCTCAAGCCACTGTGTGCGGCGATGCGTGGCGCGGCCGCGCCGTTCTGCATCTGCCTGGCCGGCGTCATGCTGCTGCAGACCGGCGCAATGGCGGATCAATCGGTGTGGGACTGCCGAGCGACGCCCGACGGGCGCAGTTGGCAGTGCCTGGAACGCGGCGCAGCCGCGCCGCTGCCGCCTTACCTGGCCGCGCCGACGCCCCGACCCCTGAAGCCACCAGCAGATTCCCCACCGGTCGAGGCCGCCGCGCCGGGCATAGCTGAGGCCGAACCCGAGGCGGTACGGACGGCCGCACCGGTCGCAGACGAGCCACCTGCGCCGCCGCTAGCAAAGCCGCCGGCGATGTCAGGCGCAGCCCAGGCACCGCGGGAGGAGCGTGCCGCGGCCCGCGAGCCCGCAGCGCCGGTCAGCCCAGAACCAGCAACACCCGAGCCAACGGCAACACCGCCAGCGGCCGCCCAGGACCCTGCGCTGCAGGCCCTTCGCTATGGCACCCCGCCCCCGGGGACGCCCCCTTCGCCGACCACCGAGACCGAGGCAGCCGCCCCGGAGCCAGCGGATGATGAGACCGCTGCCGCGATACCCGCGCCGGAACGCGCCGCCGCACAACCCCAGGAGGCAAAGGCCGCCGCAGACGCCGTGCAAGCCATTTCGGCAACCGCGATCGTCGCCGACATCGACCAGGGCATCGACTGGGACACCTGTGCCGCGCCGAGTGCGGGCCTGGGGGAGAGTATCGGGGCGGATGTGAGCAGCGACTTCGACGAACCTATCGAGATCGCCGCCGATGCGCTGGTCTCGGATCTGGCGCAGGAGCAGGCCACATTCAACGGCAATGTCGAACTGGTACAGGGCGGTCTGCTGATACGCGCCGACGAGCTCTCCATCGATCGCCGCAGCGGGGATGTCAACGCGCAGGGCAATCTGCTGCTCACGCGACCGGACCTGCGCGTCACCGGCAGTGCCGCCAGCTATCAGCTCAACAGCGGACTGGGGACGGTCGAGGAGGCCGCTTACCGGCTGCTGGGCATGCGCGCGCGGGGTGACGCGACGCAGGCCGAATTCCTGGGCGGGGGACGCAGCAAGTATCGCGAGATCACCTTTACCACCTGTCGACCTGGGGCCAGCGACTGGTTGCTGCGGGCCGAGGCACTGGAGATCGATCAGGTCGAGGGCCTGGCCACCGCATCGGACGCGACGCTGCGGTTTTTTGACGTGCCGCTGTTGTATTCGCCGACCTTGAGCTTTCCGATCGACGACCGGCGCCGTTCCGGCCTACTGGTCCCCACGCTCGGCCAGACCGGCAACACCGGGTTCGACGTCAGCGTGCCCTACTACCTGAATCTCGCGCCAAACTATGACCTGACCCTGACCCCACGGCTGATGTCCAAACGCGGCGCCCTGCTCGGCGGTGAATTCCGCTTCCTGACTCCCAGCTCGAATGGCACCCTGGTCGCGGAATACCTGCCCAGAGATCGCGATTATCAAGACGGGAACAAGGACCGCGCCGCCGCCTCATTGAGGGGTTCCACCCGATTCAGCGAGCGCAGCAACGCCGCCCTGATACTGAACTACGTCTCGGACAGCGATTACCTGACTGATCTGGGAGATAGCCTGGCCGTGACCAGCGCGGTGAATGTACTGCGCCGCGGCTCCGTTGTTTATCACGGTGACACCTGGGACCTTTCCGGTCGGCTGCAGTACTACCAGACGCTCAACGATGCCATACAGACGTCCAACCGCCCGTACAGCCTAGTGCCGCAGGTGGCATTCGGCCTCGAGCAGCCAGACGGTTTGGCCGGCACCACCTATCACCTGGACGCCGAGTACGCAAATTTCTATCGTGACGATTTGGTACGCGGTCATCGCGTCAATCTGTCGCCCGGGCTCAGCCTGCCGCTGCGTCGTACCTGGGGCTACGTCACACCAAAGTTGGGGGGGCGCTACACGGGCTACTGGCTGACGGACCAGACCCCGGGGCTGAGTGATTCCCCGTCCGATCTTTCCGGCTTCTTCAACCTCGATAGCGGCCTGTACTTCGATCGCGCCACACGTTTCTTCGGCGACAATGCGATCCAGACCCTGGAGCCACGTCTCTACTACCTGTACGTGCCGCGCAATTCGCAGGACGATCAGCCGGTCTTCGATACCACCGAGCTGGACTTCAATTTCGACAACCTGTTTCGCGAGAACCGCTTCAGCGGACCTGATCGCTTCGGCGACGCCAACCAGGTGACCCTGGCACTGACCAGCCGCATGATCTCGGACAGAAGCGGCGAGGAACTGCTGCGCGCGAGTATCGGTCAGATCGTATACTTCGAAGACCGGGAGGTGGTCCTGCCCGGCGAAGTCGTCGGTGATGACTCCACGTCCTCTCTACTCACCCAACTCAGTGCCAGCCTGGGTGGCGGTTGGCAGGTGCGTGGAGGAACACAGTGGGATCCGCATGATGGCAGCAACGGTACTATCGACCAGGCCCTGGCACAGATCGGCTACCGCGGCGCTGACAGGCGCGTCTTCAACGTCGCCTACCGTCTGCGCAAAGATGTCACCGAAGAGACGGACGTCAGTGCGGTCTGGCCGTTCAGTGAGCGCTTCAGCCTGATCGGCAGGCACAATTACTCGCTGCGTGAGAAGCGCCCGCTGGAGACACTCGCCGGATTCGAATATGGTCGCTGTTGCTGGCGACTCCGCGCGGTGGCGCGCCAATTCAGCGACGGACCCGGCGGCGACCAGAACCTCGCGTTCCTGCTGCAGCTCGAACTCAACGGCCTGGGGCGCCTGGGCGACAATATCGACGATGCCCTGGAACGTGGCATTTACGGCTACTGATCGAATGACGATGAATAGAAAATTGACCCTTATGGGCCTGCTGCTGGTGATGCTCTGCAGCGGCATGGCGGCTGGCGCTGACGATGAGGCACTGCTGATCGACCGGATTATCGCGATCGTCGGCGAAGACGTCGTGGTGCTCAGCGAGCTGCGCAACGAGGCGAACAAGCTCGCACAGCGTCTTGAGCAGCAGGGCGTGTCGCCTATGCCGACCACGGCAGCGATCCAGAGACAGGCGTTCGACAGCCTAGTGCTTACGAAACTGCAGCTGGCGGAGGCGGCACGGCTTGGCATCGAGGCCGACGAAGACACCATCAACCGGGCGATCCAAGCAATTGCAGCAAACAACGCCATGAGCGTTGCGCAACTGCGCGACGCGCTGCAGGCCGAGGGCATGGATTTTCGTAAGTTTCGCGAGACCATGCGCGATGAAATCGTCGTGCGTCGCCTGCGCAACCGCGAGGTCACCGATCGGGTCGAGGTGACGAAATCCGAGGTCGACAGCTATCTCGAGCGCAGCAGCGGCGCCAGCGGACGTACCGGGGTGCATTTACTCTACATCATGATCGAAACGCCGGAGGGCGCCACGCCGGCGCAACGCGAAGCGGCGCGCGTTGAGGCAGTGGAGGTGGTCGAGCGCGTGCGCGCGGGTGAAGATTTTCGCGCGATCGCGCAGCAGGTGTCGGACGGCCAAAATGCGCTGCAGGGTGGAGATCTTGGCTGGATTGGCGCCGACAGTATCCCGCCGCTGTTTCAACCCTATGTCGCGAAAATGGACGAGCGGGAGACGCAGGGGCCGATCGCCACCAGCCGCGGCTTCCACATCATTCAGCTGGCCGAGGTACGTTATGGTTCAACCAACATCGTGCGCCAGACCCGCGCCCGGCACATCCTCATCCGCCCGAACGAAGTCATCTCGGACACAGACGCCCGTGAACGCCTCGCCCAGCTGCGCGATCGCATCATCAACGGCGACGACTTCGATACCCTTGCGCGTTCCAGCTCTGACGACAAGGCCTCGGCGATCAAGGGCGGAGACCTCGGCTGGTCGACGCCGGGCAACCTGGTGCCGATATTCGAGGAGCAGATGGACCTCCTCGGGATCGACGAGGTCAGCCAGCCATTCAAGACGCAATTTGGCTGGCATATCGTGCAAGTTCTCGAGCGGCGCGATTATGATGCAACCGACGAAACGCGCCGCGATCAGGCGCGCAAAGTAGTCCGTGACGAAAAGGCCAAGGAGGCCCTGCAGAGCTATCTTCGCCGCCTGCGTGACGAGGCCTACATCGAACTGCGGATCGAAAACCTGAACGTCCTGAACACTTGATATGGCCGGCCATGCTCTGGCCCTGACTGCCGGCGAGCCCGCGGGGATCGGGCCCGATCTGTGTGTCATGCTGGCGCAGCAGACATGGCCGGAGCCGCTGGTGGCGATCGCCGATCCGTCGCTGCTTACCGGTCGTGCACGACAGCTCGGACTGACGCTCGCGCTGCATCGCGTCGACGAAGTAGTCCCGGCAAGACCCGCCGCCGCAGGCAGCCTGTACGTCGATCCGGTCACGCTGGCCAGACCCAGCCAATGCGGCCGGTTGGACAGCCGCAACGCCAAGTATGTGCTTGACACCCTCAACCGGGCCGTCGACGGCTGTCTCGACGGTCGCTATGCCGCGATGGTCACCGCACCGGTGCACAAGGGTGTCATCAACGACGCCGGCATCGCCTTTACCGGTCATACGGAGTTTCTGGCCGAACGAAGTGGTGGGCATCCGGTGATGATGCTGACCTGCCCCGGACTGCGCGTCGCGCTGGCGACCACCCACCTGCCGCTGCGCGAGGTCGCCGCGGCCATTACCCGGGAAAGGATCGAGCGGGTGCTGCGCATCCTCGACCATGACCTGCGCAGCCGGTTCGACATCGGGCTTCCCCGCATCCTGGTGTGTGGACTCAACCCCCACGCCGGCGAGGGCGGTCATCTGGGTCGTGAGGAGATCGAGACAATCGCGCCCGTGCTGCAGCAGCTGGCTGCCGAGGGGCTGCAGCTGGAGGGTCCGCTACCCGCCGATACCCTGTTCACCGAGGCCAGATTGCAGCGTGCCGACGCGGTCTTGGCGATGTATCACGACCAGGGGCTTCCGGTACTCAAATACAAGGGCTTCGGGAGTGCGGTCAATATCACCCTGGGCCTGCCGATCATCCGTACTTCGGTGGATCACGGTACCGCACTGGACCTGGCCGGCAGCGGCCGCTGCCACCCCGGCAGTATGGTCGCGGCGATCGAGCAGGCCATGCTGATGGGCCGTAGGAGCCTACAGGTTGCCCCAGTTTCCGGGACGATCGCGCCGGACCGAGACGGCTGAACGCCGCTGAGGAGCACACGGATCGCCCGAGCCGTCGCGCTTCCAATATTGCCTCAGCATACCGGGCGCGCTGCCCGGTCAGGCGAGCGGTGCGGCGGCCTCGATCTTTTCCTTGACCTTCAGCGCTACCTCGAGTGCCCGGAGTCCGACCCGGCCACTGACCAGCGGCGGCGCACCATTCGCGACACAGTGCAAGAAGGCATCGATCTCGGCATCCAGCGGCTTTACCGGCGTGATCGTCAGACTCTCGGTCACGATCTCCGGCCACGGCTGGCCAGGCCTTTCCTTCGGGTGGGCGATGTCGAGGCGCTGCGCGATGAAGTCCAGCGACTGGTAACGATGGGGTTCGAATACACGCACCCGGCGCATTTTTTCGCGCGAAACACGGCTGGCAATCACATTCGCGACGGCGCCATTGCTGAACTCGATCCGAGCATTGGCAATGTCGATGTGATTCGTCAGGACCGCAGTGCCCGCGGCCGAGATGTGGGCAATGTCTGAATCGATCAGCGATAACACGATATCGATATCATGGATCATCAGGTCCGAGATCACATCGACATCGGTGGCCCGGGCAAGGAAGGGGCTCATGCGATGCGCCTCGATGAAACGCGGGCAATGAATTCGCCCTGCCAGAGTCATGACCCCCGCATTGAATCGCTCCAGGTGCCCAATCTGCAGAATGACTCCCGCACGCTCCGCCGCCTCGACGATCTCGCGTCCCTGTGCCACGGTCGCCGCGATCGGCTTCTCTAACAGGACGTGGATGCCGCGATCGAGGAACAGGCGCGCCACGGCGAGGTGGGCGGTGGTTGGCACCACGATGCTGACGGCCTCGACCCTGCCGACCAGATCGGCGGCGTCGCCGAAGGCCTCACAGCCCGCTTCGGCTGCCACCTTGCGTGCCGTGTCCAGGTCAGTATCGGCGACACCGATCAGCTCGACGTCAGGATGGCGGGCATGGATCAGGGCATGAAATCGGCCCAGGTACCCGACACCGACCACACCCACGGCAAGGCGGGTAGCCACATTTGGATCCTCGCGCGGCGACAGCCGCGCAGGCTAGCACAATCGCTTAGCGCGGACTAATCTCACCCGGTGGGCAGGTCTGGGCACAGGCCGCGTCCACAGCAGACCGCAGCACCTCATCCGGCGCCGACGCCTGTGCCTGGATCGCGATGGTGATCGTCAGGGCCAGTATCACCGCCAGAATCAGCAGCCCAAAGGGATCGGCCTTTCCAGCGGTGCGGCATGCGGAAAAACTCATTGCAGCTTCGGCCCGTCAATTGGGTTTCGCATCGGCCGCGTCGGTCTCCACGGCGCCAGCGGCCTTGAGCGTCTCGACGACCTCGCTATGGCCGCCGAGCTTGGCTCGTGACAGTGCCGATCTACCGTCGGCGTCCTTCAGATTCGCGTCGGCGCCGGCGACCAGGAGCAGATCGACCAGCTCCTTGTGGCCGAAGGCGCTGGCCGCCATCAATGCGGATGTGCCGGTGCTGTCGACGGCATTGACGTCGGCGCCGGCCGCCAACAGCACCAAGGCGGTGCGCCGGTTGCCATTGAATCCGGCCAATACCAGGACGGGGCGGCCGGTGCCGTTCACAGTGTTCGCATCGACCCCCTGTACCAACAAATCGCGCACCACTGACGTCTTTCCGGCAGCAGTCGCGGCCACTAGCCTTGCGGTCGCCTCGACCGCAAACGCAGGCCACACCAGACCCATAGCCAGGGTGATCCACAACAAACTACGCACCAAACCCCCCATTTGAACTGCTTGCAAACCTGTCTGCGCCGGCGCAGCCTCCTGCTGCTGCCGGAGTCAATATCGGCAGCTTGCTGGCGGCCTGTAGTGCTCTTGCTTTTCGATCGGCCTGCCAGTAGCTTGCGGAGTCAGAGCGTGGAGAACCCAGCACATGACCGAGCATGACATCCACAAGATCGATGTCGGTGTCGAGACCACCTATGTCGACGACCAGTCCGAGCCCGACGCAGACCGCTATGTATTCGCGTACACGATCACCATCAGCAATGTCGGCAGCACGCCCGCCAAGTTGCTCAATCGTCGCTGGCTGATCACCGATGCGAATGGCAGAGTCCAAGAGGTGCGCGGCGAGGGCGTGGTGGGAGAACAGCCCTATCTGAGGCCGGGCGAGGTGTTTCGCTATACCAGCGGGACGGTCCTCGAGACCCCGGTGGGCACCATGGAGGGCGAATATGAAATGGTGGCCGACGACGGAAAGGCCTTTCTCGCCCCGATCGACCGTTTTTCGCTGTCTGTGCCTCGCGTGCTCCATTAGACTAGCTGCATCCGTTCTCCCAGCATGGCCGTCTATGCGATTGGCGACATCCAGGGTTGCTACGATGAGCTAAGGCGGGCCCTCGACGGCGTGGACTTCGATTGTGCGGTTGACCGTCTGTGGTGTGTGGGCGACCTGGTCAATCGCGGGCCGAAATCGCTCGAAGTGCTGCGCTTTGTTCGCAGCCTGGGCAAGGCGGCGATTTGTGTCCTCGGCAACCACGACCTGCATCTGCTGGCGCTGGCCGCCGGCAATCGGAAACACCGAAACGAGACCAGCCTCGCCGACGTGCTGAGGGCAGCGGATCGGGATGAAATCCTGCACTGGCTGCGCCATCGACCGCTGCTGCATTTCGACCGGGCCATCGATTTTCTGATGCTCCACGCAGGCCTTCCTCCGCAGTGGGACCTGGCCACCGCGATCGACTGCGCGCATGAGCTGGAACAGGTGCTGCGAAGCAGCGACGCCGATGACTTTTTCCTGCAGATGTACGGGAACAAGCCGGACCGCTGGACGCCTGAGTTGTCGGGTATCGCGCGCTGGCGCTTCATCACCAATTGCCTTACCAGGCTCCGATACTGCGATCCCGACGGGCGCCTGGCGCTGCGCGAGAAGGGACCACCCGGCAGCCAGGCCAAGGGGCGAATCCCCTGGTTCGACCATCCGCTGCGCGCCACCCGCGCGCAGCGCATCGTTTTCGGTCACTGGTCCACGCTCGGCTATGTAGCGCGGCACAATGTCTGGGCGCTCGATACCGGCTGCCTGTGGGGAGGCGCCCTGACGCTGTTGAGACTCGACCAAACGCCACCGGCGCCGCATTCGGTGCCCTGCGCCGGCTGGCAGGACCCGGCGCATTTTGCCTGACCCCGGACGGATCGGGCGCGTTCGCCGACCGCTCAGGAAAGCCGCATCCCACGGCTTATATTGCGGCCGTAGAAGATCTCCATTACCTCGCGGCGAATCTTCTCGGCGATGGTGCGCTGCTCCTTGGACGACAGGTCATCGCCGTTGACATCGAACAGATAATTGTCGAGGTCAAACTCCTTCAGAACCATCTTGGTGTGAAAAATGTTCTCTTGATAGACATTCACGTCCAGCATCTGATAGCGCTCGCAGGTGTCGCGGGCGAGAAAGTTCTGGATCGAATTTATCCTGTGGTCGATGTAGTGCTTCTTGCCGTTCACGTCGCGGGTGAATCCGCGCACGCGATAATCCATGATCACAATGTCTGACTCGAACGAATGGATCAGGTAGTTCAACGCCTGCAGCGGTGAGATACGCCCGCAGGTCGCTACATCGATATCCGCGCGGAAGGTCGATATGTCATTATCGGGATGGCTCTCCGGATAGGTGTGAACAGTAATGTGGCTCTTATCGAGATGCGCGACCACGGACTGGGGCAACGGGCCCGGCCCCTCGGCATTGGAGATCTGCTCGGCCGCGACCGGCTCCTCCGAGATCAGGATAGTCACGCTCGCGCCGTGCGGATCGTAGTCCTGGTGTGCGATATTCAACACATTCGCACCAATGATCTCTGTGACGTTGCGCAGGATGTCGGTCAACCTTTCCGCAGAATAGGCCTCGTCGATATAGCGGATGTACTCCCGCTCCTGCGTCGGCGACGCCGCATAGTTTACGTCGTAGATATTGAAACTCAGCGTCTTGGTGAGATTATTGAATCCGTGGAGCTGGATCTTTTTCGCTTTCGGCATGCCTAGGGCCTCACCAAAAATGGGCGCCGAAATTAGCCGAAAAGCGCCCTAGAGACAAGCGTCTAGTTGAGGCCCTTGAGTTCCTCCCACTGACTGACAGGGGGGTGGTGAATCATCTGCACCAACGTCCCGTCGGGATCGTAGCAATAGAAACTGCGCGCGCCGTCGCGGTGAGTGCGTGGAGCGGTTCGCATGCGCACCTGGTGCTCGTTCAACCAGGCGAACCATTGATCGACGGCCTCGGCGCTGTCGACGAAAAAGCCGATGTGATCCAGGCGCTGCGCGGCCTCGTCCCGGGCCATGTCCGGCTCCGCCTGATGCAGGGCCAGATTGTCCCCACCCGAGGTCAGGTAGACATTGTGTTCATCCGGCCGCCATTCCACTTCCATACCGAGCAGAGCGACATAGAAATGCTCACAGGCGGCCATGTCGCGCACGAATAGCGCCACATGGCGCATCCCAAAGCCCAGGCCCGGCCGGCTCAAGCGACCTCCACGATCTCGAAATCGTGGGTAATCTCGGCCATGGCGCCGAGCATGATCGAGGCCGAGCAGTACTTTTCCGCACTCATCTTCACCGCGCGTTCAACCGCCTTGGTGGTCAGCCCCTTGCCGCCGATGCGAAAGTGCGCGTGTATCCGGGTAAACACCTTTGGGTCTTCCGCGGCGCGCGCCGCCTCGAGTTCCACCTCACAGAAACTCACCGCATGGCGGCCCCGGCGCAGGATCAGCAGCACGTCGAACTCAGTGCATCCACCCATACCAATTAACAGCATTTCCATTGGACGCACGCCCAGATTGCGCCCACCGTGCTCGGGTGGCCCATCCATCACCAGCGCGTGTCCGCTCCCGGATTCAGCCAGCATAGTGACGCCGTCTACCCATTTAATTCGTGCCTTCATAAGCGCTGTGTCACAAAAAGACAGTGACGAGGCTAGCACAGTTCGACAAGCGCCATCGGCCTGCCTAGAATTCTGTCAGGCCTTGGACTATATCGCTATGCCGCAACCCAAACCGCAAAGCATTGTGCAGCCACCACCGCGGGACCCGGACTGGCTCAAGCCCTTCCTCGGGCACTGCCACCGGCGCCGCTATCCTGCCAAAACAGAGTTCATCCACCCCGGTGATGCAGCGGACAGCCTGTTCTATCTGGTTTCCGGCCAGGTAACGGTCTTCATCGAAGACGAAGATGGCCGGGAGATCATACTCACCTACCTGAACAAGGGGGATTTCATCGGCGAAATGGGACTGTTCATGCCCATGCCGAAACGTTCGGTCATGGTGCGGACGCGCAGCACCTGCGAACTCGCGGAGATCTCCTACAACAAACTCGAGCAGCTGTTCGAAGGCGACCTGCGGACACATATCAAAGACATTCTGTACGCGATCGGTAGACAACTCACCGAACGCCTGGCCGCCACCAGCCAAAAAGTCAGTCACCTGGCCTTCCTCGACGTCACCGGGCGCATAGCCGGCACCCTGCTGGAATTGTGCAAGCAGCCGGATGCCATGACCCATCCCGACGGTATGCAGATTCGCATCACCCGCCAGGAGATCGGCCGAATCGTCGGCTGTTCGCGCGAAATGGCCGGACGCGTGCTGAAGGATCTCGAGGAACGCGGGCTGATTCATGTGAAGGGCAAGACCATCGTCGTCTTCGGCACCCGCTAGCGCTCAAGCCTGCGGCCATCCCGCCGTTAAGGCTTTTGATTCGTCCAGTGGTCGCAGCCCGGAAAGCCCGATGTCCGCAGTATCGCCGTTTCACGAAAACCAGAAACTCGTGCGCTGTCAGGTGGCAAACCGTTACCACGAAACCAGCACACGTTTCATCGAGATCAATGCCTTCAAACTCTGGGAGCATTTGATGACGACCAAGCATGGTCTCAAAGTCGGTGAACCCCATTTGTGCCTGTGGATCAGCGGGGACGAGTATGCGCGCAGTGCCGAGGTGTTCGACCGCGCCGGCGAGGTCGAGGCGGTCAATCGAATTGTCGTCGACTTGTTCGACGCCGAGTACGGTTTTTCGCAGACCATTACGCGCTACGCGCGCGCCGTCGAATCCGATCAGGTTGTCGAGATACTGCGTTCGCATATTCCATCGGAACTGTCCACCCCGGACGCCTGCCAGATCGAGGTGATCGGTGGGCACGTCGTGCAGCAGTGGCACCCCAACGCCAGCCGCAACATCCTGACCGGCCTGGAGGGCTGAGCCGACCGCGGGTCCCGTCCGCGGACGGCCGTATCGCGGTCCCTCAGGCGAAGAGTTCGGCCAGTTTGGCGCCCGGATCGTCGGCGCGCATGAAGGCCTCGCCGACTAGAAAGGACTGCACCGCATGCTCACGCATCAGGCGCACATCGGCCGGCGCCAGGATGCCGCTTTCGGTCACCACCAGCCGATCGCCGGGGATATGATCCAACAGATCGAGCGTAGTCTGCAGACTGACCGCGAAGGTGCGTAGATCGCGGTTGTTGATCCCGATCAGGCGATTGTCGGTGTCCAGGGCGCGCTGCACCTCGTCTGCATCATGGACCTCGATCAGGACGTCCATGCCCAGCTCGCAGGCCTGGTCGTGCAAGCGATGCAGTTCGGTGTCATCCAGGCAGGCTGCGATCAACAAGATACAGTCTGCGTCGATCGCGCGCGCCTCCAGCACCTGGTAGGGATCGATAATAAAGTCCTTGCGGATCACCGGGAGCCGACACGCCGCGCGCGCCGCTTGCAGGTAGGCATCGGAGCCCTGGAAAAAATCCACATCGGTCAGCACCGAGAGGCAGGCGGCCCCGCCGCGCGCATAGCTGCGGGCAATGTCGGCCGGGCGGAAGTCCTCACGCAACACGCCCTTTGACGGCGAGGCCTTTTTGATCTCGGCGATCACAGCGGCCTGACCGGCGTCTACCCTGGCCTGCAATGCGGCGACAAAGCCACGCGGCAAATCGGCGTCGGCGACCCTTGCCGACAGCTCGCCGGGGCAGACCCTGACCTTTCGCTCGGCGACCTCCTCCTGCTTGCGGGCAACGATTCTCTTCAGAATATCTGGCGTATTGGGCATTGTTCGCGTCTGGATTCGGCCAAGTCTGGTGCGCAGGCGACCTCGCGCTTTGCATCTTACCGCCGGTCTCCGCTTGACGTCGTCGCATGGCGGTTGTTTCCCCTGTGTGCAGGTCAGCCGAACAACCTGGCGGGGTCCTCACTGGCCGTCAAAGACTCTGCGTCAGCACCACCAGGCGATCGAGTCGCCGGCGCGCCTCGCCACTGGCGATCGCCTGGTCCGCCATCTGCACCCCGTCTTTCACCGAACCAGCCAGCCCCGCGACATAGATCGCCGCGCCGGCATTCAGCACCACGATGTCGCGCGCGGGGCCAGGCACATTATCGAGCACGCCGATGATGGTCTTGACGCTGTCTTCCGGTCCCTCGGCCTTGACGGCGTCCAGCGCGCTGCGCTGCAGACCAAAGTCTTCCGGCTGAATCGAGAAACGATGCACGCTGCCGTCGCGTAGCTCGGCCACCTCAGTCTTATCGCCAATGCTAATCTCGTCCAGGCCGTCGCGCGAATGCACAACCATCACGTGGCGACTACCGAGTCTGCGCAACACCTCGGCCATTGGTTCGAGCAGGTCCTGGCTAAACACACCGAGCAGCTGATTGGGTACGCCGGCCGGATTGGTCAGCGGCCCGAGCACATTGAAAATGGTGCGTACCCCCATCTCGCGCCGTGGCCCGATGGCATGCCGCATTGCACTGTGGTGCCCGGGGGCGAACATAAAACCGACGCCGATCTCGCGGACACATTGCGCGACCTGCTGCGGCGACAAGTCCAGTCGCAGACCGGCCTTTTCCAGCGCGTCGGCGCTCCCGGACTTACTGGACACCGAGCGATTGCCGTGTTTTGCGACATGGCAGCCGGCCGCGGCGGCGACGAACATACTGGCGGTCGACACATTGAATGTCCCGGAGGCATCACCGCCGGTACCGACGATATCCACCGCGTGGGCCAGGCCGCCGATATCGACACCCGAGGCCAGCTGGCGCATCACCGCAGCAGCTGCCGCGATCTCGGCGACGCTCTCTCCCTTCATGCGCAGGCCGATCAGAAAACCGCCGACCTGGGCCGGTGTCGCGCCGCCTGTCATGATGCTGCGCATGACCGCCGTCATCTCTTCGGTGCTCAGGCTATGCTGATCGACGACGCGCGCGATGGCCTGTTTTATATCCATGGTGGTTATGCCCCCCTGCAAACTTGGTCTTCGGCCCGTTTACTTCCCGTCCAGAAAGTTTTTCAGCATCTGGTGGCCGTACTCGGTGAGAATAGACTCCGGGTGAAACTGCACCCCCTGCACATCGAGCTCACGATGGCGCACCCCCATAATTTCGTCGACGCCGCCAAGGTGTTCCGTCCAAGCGGTGATTTCCAGACAGGCTGGCAGGTTGGCCCGTTCGATGACCAGGGAATGGTAGCGGGTCGCCTCAAACGGATTCGGCAGATCTGTAAACACCCCAACCGCGCGATGGTGGATGGGTGACGTCTTTCCATGCATCACCTGTTGCGCATGCACGATGCGTCCGCCGAAGGCCTGACCAATCGCCTGATGGCCAAGGCACACCCCGAGGATCGGCAGTTTGCCTGCGAATGCGCCGATCGCCGCGACAGAAACGCCAGCCTCGGTCGGCGTGCAAGGCCCTGGCGAGATAACCAGATGCGCGGGATTGAGCGCCGCGATTCCGGCGACGTCGATCTCGTCGTTGCGCACCACCCGAACGTCGGCGCCGAGTTCACCAAAATACTGGACGATATTGAACGTGAACGAATCATAATTATCGATCATCAACAACATGCTCAATCCCCCTCTCGGTCGCAGAGAAGGACATCCAAGCCGGCCTCGGCCTGGGCCACCGCGCGAAACACCGCACGGCCCTTGTTCATCGTCTCCTTCCATTCGAGATCGGGCACGGAATCGGCGACGACGCCGGCACCGGCCTGGATATGCAGCTGGCCGCCTTTGATTACCGCGGTGCGGATGGCGATGGCGGTGTCCATATTTCCGCTCCACGAGAGGTAGCCGACCGCTCCGGAATACACGCCTCGTTTGACCGGCTCGAGTTCGTCGATGATCTCCATCGCGCGAATCTTCGGGGCCCCGGAGACGGTGCCGGCAGGGAAGGTCGCCCGCAATACATCCATCGCCGTCATGCCTTCCCGCAGCTGCCCGGTGACATTGGAGACAATGTGCATGACGTGCGAATAGCGCTCCACCAGCATTTTTTCCGTGAGCTTGACGGTACCTACAGTGGCGACGCGACCGGTGTCGTTACGCCCCAGGTCGATCAACATCAAGTGCTCGGCCAGCTCTTTGGGGTCCTCAAGCAACTCGGCCTCGAGGGCGCGATCCTCCTCGTCGTTATGGCCGCGCCGACGCGTCCCCGCGATCGGTCGCACCGTTACCTCGCTGTCTTCGAGGCGAACCAGTATCTCCGGCGAGGAACCGACGATCTGAAAATCGTCGAGATCTAGGTAGTACATGTATGGCGACGGATTCAGTCCGCGCAATGCGCGATACAGGTCCAAGGGGCGGGCCGAATAGGGGACGGACAGGCGCTGCGAGATCACCACCTGCATGCAGTCGCCATCGAGGATGTACTGCTTGATACGCTCGACGGCCTGCTTGAAACCCGACTCGGTGAAACCCGAGACGAAATCGGCCTCGCTGACTGCGCGGCCGGGGGCTACCGGTTCACGCGGCGCCCCCTGCTGCATGCGCTCGATCAACGCCCCGATGCGCCCGTTGGTCGACGCCAGGGTATCGCCACGGTCGATATCGGCGTGGATAATCAAATACATGCGGCCGCTGAGGTTGTCGAACACAACGACCTCTTGCGCCACCATCAGCAGGATATCCGGGCAGCCCAGTGGATCGGGTTTGTCCGGGTCGCGTAGGCGCGGTTCGATGTATCCGACGGTGTCGTAGCCGAAGTAGCCGACCAATCCCCCGGAAAAGCGCGGGAGCTGCGCGAGTTCGGGTACCCGATAGCGCGCCTTGAATGTCTCAATGAACGCTAGCGGATCGGCGACCTCGGCCTGCTCGACGACCTGACCATCTACCTCCACGGTCACTGCGTTCCCGTACACCTTGAGCAGAGTGCGACAAGGCAGCCCGATGATCGAGTAGCGCCCCCACTTCTCGCCGCCTTGTACCGATTCAAACAGGAAGCCGAAGGGTCTATCGACAAGTTTGAGGTAGACACTGAGCGGGGTATCGAGGTCGGCGAGCACCTCGCATACCACCGGTATGCGGTTATAGCCCTGGCCGGCCAGGGCGTCGAACTGATCGGGGGTCATTTCCTACTCCACACAACGTTAAGGGACACTGAAAGACACGGGCGAGGGGCTCAGTGGCGCCATCGTGTGCCGTTCGGAAATGTCCTGTTGTGTGCGAGCTCGCTCATTGCTTCAGCGTTGTCAGAATCGCCTCTAGCCGCTAACGATAGCCAAAAAGACCTAAATCGCCAAGGTCTTCCGATGGCGTCCCAGCCGACCGCGGCTGGCCAGAGCCACTCGATCGTAGGACCGAAAAGAATTGACATTTTAGTAGTTTCTAATATACTTCATTTCACCGGCACGCAGAAACGCCGTGCCGCCCGCGAAGACGGCATCCAGCTTCGCTCACGAGCCCAGGCTCATCGCACTCATTTCCCGGAGATAACTACTATGAAAAAGATCATCGCACTCGTTGCCGTCCTCGCTTCCGCGCAAGCCTCTGCCTTCTGGGGCGGCGGCCCTTGGGGCGGAAACAACTGGGGCAACAACTACAACAACGGTTCTGGCTACGGCAATGGCTACAGCAATGGCACCATGGACGGCTACGGCGACGCAGCCGGTGCCGGTGATTTCAGCATGAACATGTCCGGTCGTGCACGCAGCAACATGCGTGGCTACGGCAACGGTTACGGCGCCGGTGACGGATGGGGTCGTGGCTACAACAACAGCGGGCCCTATGGCTACGCACCTTATGGCTATGGTGCACCCATGGGCTACTACGGTGCGCAGCCGGCCCCGCAGGCCCCGCCTGCTGCCGAATAACGCAGTTGCCGACCGCGGGCCGCGGTCGAATAGAGACCCCGCAGCGACTGCGGGGTTTTTTCGCGCGCTCTTGTGCAGCATCCATTGCCAGCCGTTCTAGTCGGGAAGGCTCAGGTTGATTACAGCAGCGACGACAGCTCCGCCATGGAATCGATCACCGCATCCGGTGCATAGCGACGAATATCCTCGCCATGGTTATAGCCATAGCTCACGCAAATAATCTGGAACCCGGCGGCGCGCGCCGCAGCGACGTCACTCTTCGAGTCACCCAGCATCAGCGAACCCTTGGCCGGTACGCCGAAATGCGCGGCGGCATGCAACAAAGGCCCCGGATCGGGCTTTTTCACCGGCAGCGTATCGCCGGAAACCACGATCCCGAACTTGTCATGGATCCCGAGGGCCTGGAGCAGCGGAATGGTGAACTGCGCCGCCTTGTTTGTGACACAACCCAAGCGGTAGCCCCGCGACTCCAGGTAGTCGAGGCCTTCTGACACACCCGGATAGAGCCGCGATCGCTCGGCCGTGTTCTCCGCATACAGCGCAAGAAATATCGGGTAGGCCCTGGCAAAGTCCGCGTCGCTGGGCTCGCCTTCGAGCTGTCCGATCAGGATGCGGCGTACCAGTCTTTCCACGCCATTACCTACCCAGTTGCGCACCTGCGCCTCACCGCGCGCCTGACGACCAAGCTGTCGCATCAGTTCGTCTGCGCAAAAGGCAAGATCCGGAACGCTGTCAACCAGGGTGCCGTCGACATCGATCAGGATCATCTCGGGTCTTTTCAACGCCCGGCCTTTGCGAGCTCCTCGCGCATCTGCCGGATGATGCTGTCGTAGCGGTTCGGGTCCGACTCCTGGCCCTTGCTGAAGATGCCCGACCCGGACACGAAGGTGTCGGCGCCGGCAGCGGCGATCTCGGCGATATTGTCGACCTTGACGCCGCCATCGATCTCGAGGCGGATTTCGCGGCCCGAGGCCTTGATGATGGCTTGAGTCTGCTTGAGTTTGTTCAACGCAGAGGGGATAAAACTCTGGCCGCCGAAACCGGGGTTGACCGACATCAGCAGGATCATGTCGATCCGGTCGATCACATGATCGAGATAAGACAGGGGCGTGGCGGGATTGAATACCAGCCCGGCCTTGCAACCCTCGGCCTGGATCAGCTGCAGGGTGCGGTCGATGTGCTCGGAGGCCTCCGGGTGAAACGTGATATAGGTGGCACCCGCCTTGGCAAAATCACCCACAATACGATCGACAGGGCTGACCATCAGGTGGACATCTATCGGCGCGGTAATGCCGTGCTCACGCAAGGCCTTGCACACTAGCGGCCCGATGGTCAGATTGGGCACGTAGTGGTTGTCCATCACGTCGAAGTGGATGAAATTGGCGCCGGCGGCCAAGACCTTGTCACACTCCTCCCCCAATTTTGCAAAATCAGCGGAAAGAATGGATGGCGCGATCACGTACTCTGCCATGTCGTTACTCCCTGGCCGGTGATCCGGCGCTAAAATTCATCTCAGGGGTCCGGATCTCTCGGGGCCCAAAAAACGGACCGCCGACTGTACCCGAAAGCGACCACCATTGCAGCATCAGCCCGCTTGTCTCACCGGGTTTCGTTGCGAGGGCGGCGGGATGCCGCTGTGACGGGGTGCACGCAGTGAAAGACGGGCCAGCATAGCTGACACTACGTCAAACCGGCTGTAGCGAGTATGCCCCTTCACAGCGAGCATAGCGGTGACCGCAGCAGGAAGTTTGTGAGATAAGCGGATTAGCAAAATGAACTTCAAACGACCCGTGCACGTTGCCCTCGCCTCGCTGATGCTGTTGACCTCGGCGGCTACCGCCGACCTGCTGACGAGCGAGCGCATGCAGCGCGAGATCTCCGAGGCCGGGGACCTGCAGGGCGAGGTGATCGAGCTGCAAACCAAGGACGGCCCGTTCCTTGCGATTCACCGCCCCAGGCAGCGTGGTCCGGCCCGTGGCGGCATCGTGCTGCTCCACGATCGGCTCGGCAATGCCGACAGCGAGGAGGCTATTCGGCCGCTGCGGCTGGGCCTCGCCGAGGCCGGCTGGGATACCTTGTCGCTACAGCTCGCCGTGGAACCGCGCAGCGCCGGCGCCGGACAGGACACTGACGGGGTCAGCGCCGCGCGCCTTGACGGGGGCATGGCGTGGCTGAAGGCGCGCGATATCGACAGGCTGGTGCTGCTCGCCCAGGGCGACCGTGCTGGCATGGCGCTGCAATGGGCCGCAGCACGGCGGACGCAGGACCTACGCGCACTGATCCTGCTCAGCGCACCGCTGGCCTCTCCCCCCGGTGACGACTTGCCCGACCGCTTGCGCGCGTCAGGTCTGCCGGTGCTCGACATCTATGCAGAGCGTGACTACCCGCCGGTGATCGCGACCGCGCCGGGTCGCAGCATACTCGGTACCGATAACCCCGCATATCGCCAGCGCGTGCTGGCCGATGCACCCAGCGGCTTTTTCGGCGCTGAGCAGGAGCTGATCGACAGTATTCGAGCCTGGCTGAGCGCCAATGTGAAATAGCCAGGCAGCCGCCGGGTAGAACTTGGCGCCTTCGCTAGAAGCCTAAACGGTGGAGCCGGCTCTTAGGGCTCGCCGATACGGATCACGATGCCGTTAAAACCGTTCTCGACCAGGCGCTGGCGCGCCTTGTTAACCGCCTGCGTGTCGCGATAGGGCCCCGAGCGTACTCGGTAGCGCGTATCCTGCGCATTGATCCTGGCGCGTTCCACCTTGGCCTCGAAGCCAAGCAGCGCGAGCTGCGCCTTGAGCCGATCGGCGTCTTCATTGCGCCGGAATGATCCCACCTGGAGCAGATAGGTCGCGGTCGCCGTGGCCGCAGGGGCCGGCTCGGCAGTCGTCGCTTGCTCGAGCTCCTCGTCTGGCACCACCACCTCCATCTCGGGCAGCAGGTTATAGAAGTCAAAGCGCGGTTTCGGCGGTGGCACCTCGGAGCGCGCCGCCGGTTGCGGCTTGCCCTGCGGCGGCCGGTCTGGCTGCGCCCCGACCCACTGGGCCTCCGTGTCCGTCGACTGGCCTTTCAACCAGACCAGGCCAACGATGAAACCACCCAACAGCAGGCCCGTGAACAACCAAAGCCAACCGGGCAGCGGCTTCTTGGGCGGCTTTTTCTGGGCGCGGTGTTTGTAATCTCGGGGCACGACTGCTTATGTCCCTGCTGCAGAAACCTGAACCGTTGGTCTGTTCGTCGCTCAACCCGCGAACGGCGAGGCTTGTTTCACATCTGCTCCGGCGCCGATACGCCCAGCAGGTTGAGGCCGTTGCGTAGCACCTCGCGGATCGCCAGGATCAGCTTGATCCTGGCGTCACGCAATACTGCGTCGTCGACTAGAAACTGGTGGGCGTTGTAGTAGGTGTGAAACTCATTCGCCAGCTCACGCAAATAGTGGGTGAGCTGGTGCGGCTCCTCCTGAGTTGCGGCCGCCTCGACCACCTCCGGATAGCGTGACAGCGTCTTGAGCAGATCCAGTTCATGTGTCTCGCTCAGGCGCTCCAGGCTGCCCATACCCTCGCTGGGCTCGACGTCGATCAGCTTCTCCGCGGCCTGGCGTAGTACCGCGTGGATGCGCGCGTGGGCATACTGCACATAGTAGACTGGATTGTCGCTCGACTGGGACTTGGCCAGATCGAGATCGAAATCCATATGCTGCTCGCACTTGCGCATCACGTAGAAGAAACGCGCGGCATCGCGACCAACCTCTTTACGCAGTTCGCGCAGGGTCACGAAGTCGCCCGAGCGGGTCGACATCTGAGCCTTTTGCCCGCCGCGGTACAGGATCGCAAACTGCACCAGCAGCACATCGAGGCGCGAGGGATCATCACCCAAGGCCTGCAGCGCAGCCTTGACCCGCGGTACATAGCCGTGGTGATCCGCACCCCAGACGTCTATCACGCGATCGAATCCACGCTCGAGCTTGTCCATGTGGTAGGCGATGTCGGAGGCAAAATAGGTCGTCTGCCCGTTCTCACGCACGACGACCCGGTCCTTTGCATCGCCGAAAGCGGTAGAACGAAACCACCAGGCACCGGCCTTCTCGTACAGTTGACCCGCATCGCGCAGCCGGTCGATCGCCTTGTTGACCGCGCCCGATTCGACCAGGGAGCGTTCTGAGTACCACTCCTGGTAGTCGACACCGAACAGATGCAGATCGTCGCGGATATCGTCCAGGATCACGTTCAGCCCCAATTCGAAGACGAACCGATAGCGATTGTCACCGAGCAACCGCTTGGCCCTTGCGATCAGACCGTCGATATGGGCCTCTTTGTCGCCGCCTGCCGGATCGTCCGGCGGCACACCGTCGAACACCGCCCCGGCCGCTTGTCGATAGTCATCGGCGTGGTCGCGATGCAAAGTCGCCGCGATATCCCAGACGTAGTCGCCGCGGTAGCCGTTGCTCGGAAAATCCAGCGCCTCGCCGCACAGCTCCAGGTAACGCAGCCACACCGAGGTCGCAAGGATGTCCATCTGCCGGCCGGCATCGTTGACGTAGTACTCGCGGTACACCTCATAGCCGACCGCCTCGAGCAGGTCGGCGACTACCGCGCCATAGGCCGCGCCACGGCCATGACCGACATGCAGGGGGCCGGTCGGGTTGGCCGAGACGAACTCGACCTGGACGCGTTTGCCGGCACCGATCCGGCCCCGCCCGAAGGCATGCCCCTGACCCAGGATCTCGGGTATCAGCGCGTGGTAGGCATTGTCTGCGAGCCGGAAGTTGATGAATCCGGGGCCGGCGATCTCCACCCCCGCGACGCCGGCAGATGCCGGCAGTCGCTCTACCAGCCTTGCAGCGAGATCGCGCGGCGGCATCTTGGCCACCTTGCTGTTGACCATCGCCACGTTGGTGGCGAAATCGCCATGACTGGCATCCCGCGCCCGTTCGATCACCGGCGCCTTCACGACATCGGCATCGAGCAACCCGTCGACGACGAGTTGATCCAGGGCCTTCGAGACCAGGTTGGCAATATGCGATTTCATGACCAGGAAGCCGTGCGAATCCAAGGCGGCGAAGGATAACAGGAATGGCTAAATCACGGGCAGCCGACAGCGCCTCCGGCGGGGTTCAATAAAGGTCGATGGGATCGACGTCGAGACTCCAACGCACACGCCGAATCTTGGGCAATCCGACGATGAACTCCGACAGGGCCTGTAACAGCACATGCAGCGCATCGCGCTGCGGTGCCTGTATCAGCAGATGCGCGCGATGCCGACCGGCACGACGCACCATCGGGGCCGGTACCGGCCCCCACAGCTCGACCTCGGCAATCGCCTGGCGTCTCGCCCAGTCGGCGACGCCATCGAGAAACGACTCGGCATCGGCGAGACGGGTCGCATCCGCGCGTAACAACGCCTGATGACTGAAGGGCGGCAGTCCGGCCGCCGCGCGCTCGCTCAGGGCCTGCTCGGCGAATGCGCGATAGCCGTGGCGCACCAGAGTCTGCAATAGCGGGTAATCGGGATAGCGAGTCTGGATGAGCACCTGCCCCGGGCGATCACCGCGCCCGGCGCGCCCCGCAACCTGCACCAGCAGCTGCGCCATGCGCTCAGTACTGCGGTAGTCGGCACTGTACAGACCGCCATCGGCATCCACTACACCGACCAGGGTGACGCGCGGAAAATGGTGTCCCTTGGCCAGCATCTGTGTACCGACCAGCAGCGCCGCGCGCGCCTGATGCAGACGAGCCAGCTGCCTCTCCAGGCTGCCCTTACGCGACGTCGCGTCGCGGTCGATCCGAATTAGAGGATAGTCAGCGAAGTGTTCGGTCAGGAATCCCTCCAGCTGCTCAGTACCCTGGCCCAGCGGATGCAGATCTTCGGCGCCGCATGCTGGACAGGCGAGTGGTACGCGGCGCTGCGCCCCACAGTGATGACAACACAGCAGGCCGCTGGCCTTGTGCAGCGTCTGGCGCGCATCACAGTGTGGACAGTCCGACAGCCAGCCGCAACTAAAGCAGCTGAGCACCGGCGCATAGCCGCGCCGATTGAGGAACAGCATTACCTGCTCACCCGCGCCCAGCACCGCCGCGACCCGGTCGAGCAGGGGCCGCGACATTCCCGCGCGTAATGGCTGGTCGCGGATGTCCAGCAGATCGATCCGCGGGCTCTGCGCGCGCCCTGCGCGCCGATCGAGGCGCAGCTGTCGGTAGCGACCCAGCTGCGCATTGCGCAGGCTCTCCAGCGATGGCGTGGCCGAACCCAGCACGACCGGGCAGCCGGAACGCTGCGCGCGCACCACCGCCAGGTCGCGTGCCGAATAGCGGAAGCCCTCGGTCTGTTTGAACGAGGGGTCGTGCTCCTCGTCGACCACCACCAGACCGAGGTCCGCCAGCGGGGTGAATATTGCGGAACGGGTACCCAACAACACGTGCGACAGCCCCCGGCGCATGCGTTGCCAGGTCTGTTCACGCTCGCTTTCGGTGAGGCCCGAGTGCAGCACACGCACGGTGTCGCCGAGACGCTCGCGAAATCGCGCCAACAACTGTGGCGTCAGCGATATCTCGGGCACCAGCACCAGTACGCCCTTGCCGCGCGCCAGCACCGCAGCGGAGAGCCGCAGATATACCTCGGTCTTGCCACTCCCGGTCACGCCATCGAGCAACGACACGGCAAACCGTCCGATGTCGCCCGACAGCGCATCCAGCACCGCCAGCTGCTCGGGATTCGGGCGCGGACCCCCGTCGCGCTGGATAATTACATCCGACGTCGCCGGGAGTTCGAGCGGCTTGATCCAGCCCTTGCCTTGCAGTGCGCGCAAGGTCGCGCCGCTGTCGGGCAATGCCGCGCGCAGCACCGCCTGCGGCGCCTGGCCCGTGGGCAGCGCCGACAACCAGCCGAGGATCTCGGCCTGGCGAGGCGCGCGACGCGCCAGGTCGTGCGGCAGCTGGCGGCCTTCTGCAGTCAGCGCCCAAACCGGCTCACCAGCGGGCAGCATCTTGTCGGCCTTGCGCAGGCGGAGCGGCAGCGCCGCGGCGACTGTCTCACCGACCGGGTGATGATAGTAGGCGGCGGCCCAGGTGAGAAAATCCAGCTCCTGCTGGCGCAGCAAGGGCTCGCGATCGAGCACGGCCTCCAGCGACTTCAGGCTGTCACCCGGGCGGTCGGTACTGTCGACAATCTCGACGACGACGCCGATCGGACGGGTATGACCGAACGAGACGCGCACGCGACTGCCGACCGCGACCTCGACGGTCGCGGGGATCTGGTAGTCGAACAGGGAATGCAGCGGGGCAGCCACCGCCACCCGCGCGATGCGCGCACTCATCGGCAGACTCTAACAGAGCCCTCGCATCGCGCCGGCGCATCGACTGCGACCCGGGCGGCCAGAAGATTCACACAAGTTGTGGATAAGTCTGTGGAACAACGCTGCGGATCTTCGCCAATGCCGCGTTGGAACGGGATCGTCGTCTAATTGGCCGAAAATTGATCAGTCGAAATTTAACTATTAAAAACAAAGTCTTAATGAATTCCATAGGATTCTTATGTACATCGATACCCAGAATCGAGATCGCATCATCGCCTGCACCTAATTTGTGCATAAGTCAAGCCCTCAAGGGGCTTTCCGATCCGGGTCCAGGCGGCTGGCCGTCAACACGCAGCAGCAGCGGACTGCCTGTCCGGGCTGTCTGAAGCGATGCGCAGCGTCCCACGTCGATCCGCGCAAGCTGCTGGTAGCTGCCTCGGATGATGGCCCCGCGATCTGCGACATGAACTCCCCGGCAGCCAGGTGTCCTGCGTTTGTCCCGACCCTTTCCACGCTTCGCATAACGTCGCCCCTGCCGCCCTATGGGACGCGCGCTGCGCGACGACACAGATTGGGATCCTGTCACAAACCCGCGACTTGAAATCGCGCCGCTTTGTATGCAATAACCGGGCGAGTTTTGAACTGGAGTGCAATTGTGCCCCGTCTGTCACAACAGATCTTGCGTACCGACGCCTCAGGCATGCCGCTTGAGTGGATCGATTTTCGACAGGCCGCGCGACTGCATTTCCTCGGCATGATTGCCTACGTCTGCGGCGAACCGTTGTTTACGCTGCACGGGGGCATCAATGCCATCAGCCGACGGCGCAGCGAGGTGGAGATCAATTCCATCATCGCCACCCATGGCAACCATCGGGTCCGGGACAGCTATACGCCGCCACTGAGCAACCGCACCCTTTTTCAGCGCGATGACCACCTCTGTCTCTACTGTGGGGATCGTTTTCCCCTGCGTACGCTGTCGCGGGACCATGTGACGCCAATCAGTCAGGGCGGACAGAATCTGTGGACCAATGTGGTAACCGCCTGCACGCGCTGCAATAATCACAAGGCGGGCAGAACCCCGGAACAGGCGGGGCTGGAACTGCTCGCGATTCCGTTTTCGCCTACCCACGCGGAGTACATCTATCTGCAAGGCCGTAATGTCCTTGCCGATCAAATGGAGTTCCTGCGCGCCCATTTTCCGCGCACCAGTCCGCTTCGCGAGCGCCTCGACAAGGGCGGCATGTTGCCGACTTGAGCATCTGGGGCGAAATCGCGACGCAGATCGCGACGACTACCGGGCAGCCCTTCGACCCCCAGCCACCGCGCGGCCTTGGCGGCGGCTGTATCAATGGCGCATTTCGCCTGAGTGACGGCCGCCAGACCTGGTTCGTCAAGACCAATCGCGCGGCAAAGCTCGACATGTTCGAGGCAGAGGCGGAGGGCCTCAACGCGCTGGGCGCCAGCAATACCCTTCGTGTGCCCAAGGCGCTATGCACCGGGCGCCGCGATGATGTCAGCTATATAGTGATGCAGCACATCAGGCTCGGGCATGGCACACCGCCGGGCTGGCGGATGGCCGGCGAGCGACTGGCCGAGATGCATCGCAACAGCGAGACTGCGTTCGGTTGGCAGCGCAACAACACCATCGGCGCAACACCGCAGCACAACGACTGGCAAGACGACTGGATTGGCTTCTGGCGCGATCAGCGCCTGGGATTCCAGCTCGCGGAGGCGGCGCGCAACGGCTATGGCGGTCGACTGCAGACGCTCGGCGAGCAATTGCGCGAGCGCTTCGCAGTGCTGATCGACCATGCACCGCAGCCCGCATTGCTGCACGGCGACCTGTGGTGCGGCAACCTGAGTTTCACCGAAAACGGTGAACCCGCCATCTATGATCCGGCAACCTATTTCGGCGATCGCGAGGCCGAGCTGGCGATGACCGAACTATTCGGCGGCTTCCACGCCGATTTTTATGCCGCCTACCGAGCGTCCTGGCCGCTCGACAGCGGTTATCGGGTGCGCAAGACCCTCTACAACCTGTATCACGTGCTCAATCACCTGAATCTCTTCGGTGGCGGTTATGGTGCCCAGTCAGAACAGATGATCCAGGCGCTGTTGGCCGAGTGTTGAATCGGGCGAAGACACCTCAATGTAGGAATCTGCCGTGGGCAAGAAACTGCCGAATCTGGCCTCTCACCTCACGACTGAACATCAACAGCGTGTGGCTGCTATCCACCACGATGAAGTCACGCATCTCCGCCAGATGCGCACTGGCGACCGATACCGCACCGTCATTCTCGCCGGAAAACAGCGGCGAGAACCAGGGCTGCAGCGAACGCCTGGCCGCGATCACACCGACCTCTGCCTGGATGGGCCTCAGCTGGTTCACGATGCTGTCCGGCCCGGTGCCCAATTGCTGCCCCACATGCCCCATCAACCAGCGATACGGCGGCCAGTGCCTGACATGATCGGCAACCTCGCTGCCGTGGTTGGGTGGTGCCAGCATCACGATGCGACTGCCGCCGGGTAGCGCCGCCGCCTGCAGGTAGTAACGGATCAGGATACCGCCCAGCGAATGCGTCACGACATGCACGGCGCCGCGCTCGCCGCATGACTGGACCGCCGGACGAACATAGCGCTCCACGAGTCCGGCGACGTCATGGGACCGCGTCGGATAGCCCACGTTGCGGATACGATAGCCGGCGCGGCGGAGGTCGCCAGCCAGGGGGCTCATCGAAGCCGACGAGCGCGCCATACCGTGCAACAGCACTACCCAGGGGCGCGCGAAACCAGGTGCTGATGCGGGCATCAGAGGTCTTTGCCACAGGCCTGGCGGTAGGCGGGTCGCAGCCGCTCCATCTCGGCGGCGCGCTGCTCGTCATTCAGGTAGCGGCGCTCGCCGTCATCTCCCTTGATGTAGACCGGGCCCGCATAAGCCAGCCGGCGCCAATAGCGCTGCAGGCGCTGGCACTCCTGTGCCAACTGTCGCGCGCGCTCGTCCTCACGTTTCCGCTCGGCCTCGTCCTGCTCGCGCTCGTAGGTATAGGCGTCCAACAGGCGCTTTTGCCGCGCGCGCCGCTGTGCGGCGGCGGCATCCGTGGCGCCGGGCGGCGCTTCGGTCGACGGCATGTCGAGGCGTTTTGCCCCCTGCGCCGGCGGCCGCTGGCCGTAATGCACCTGCCCGCTGTCGTCCGTCCAGCGATAGATATCGGCAGCGGCTGCCGCCAGTGCCGCCA
>JAHEJD010000003.1:31540-97428 GCA_024639005.1 Chromatiaceae bacterium
TCGGTCGACGGCATGTCGAGGCGTTTTGCCCCCTGCGCCGGCGGCCGCTGGCCGTAATGCACCTGCCCGCTGTCGTCCGTCCAGCGATAGATATCGGCAGCGGCTGCCGCCAGTGCCGCCAGTGCCGCCAGTGCCGCCATCAGGCTGAAGAAGAATAGCAGCCATCGCATCCTCGGGTTCCTCGCACGGGGTCTGGAGATATCATACCGCCTTCGCCCCGCATTCAACCGCGCCCCTAAGACCAATGGCACTTGCTTGGCGGGCCAACAGGCATCGATCAGCGCGCGGGCGTGTTCGATCATCGGGCGTCTGCCGCAGGGATGCGGCAGTCGAGCCTCCACGGACGGATTCACGGCGTCCCGTGGGTCGAATGCGCCGGGGCGCAAGTACCGAAGTAGTGCCATTGCCTCTGAGACGGCATGAGATCGGTTGCCCGTTAGACAGAAAGATGCTGCGCGGCGGTGCAAAAAAATGGGCGCCCGAGGGCGCCCAAATGAGGCTCGTCGAAGTAGGTCTCAGCCGATGCCGGAGCCGCGTGTGCCGGTGAATTCCGGATAGGCCTCGAGGCCGCACTCGCCAATGTCGGTGCCTTCGTACTCCTCTTCTTCGCTGACGCGGATACCCATGACGGCCTTGATGACCAGCCACACCACGAAGCTCACGACGAACACCCAGACGAAGATGGTGGCGGCGCCGACCAACTGGCCGGTGAAACTGGCACCTTCGTTTGTCAGCGGCACCGCCAGCAGGCCCCATAGTCCCACGGTCCCGTGGACCGAAATGGCACCGACGGGATCGTCCAGCTTCATTTTGTCCAGGGCGATGATCGAGAACACCACCAGTGCACCACCGGCCGCACCGATCAGGGTCGCAGTCAATGGCGACGGCGTTGACGGTTCTGCGGTAATCGCCACCAGGCCCGCCAGGGCACCGTTCAGCGCCATGGTGAGGTCGGCCTTGCCGAACAGCAGTCGGGCGACGATCAGTGCAGTAACCAAGCCGCCGGCAGCGGCGGTATTGGTATTCAGGAAGACCATCGCGACCGAGTTCGCATTGGCGATATCGCCGAGCTTGAGCACCGACCCGCCGTTGAATCCGAACCAACCCATCCAGAGGATGAAGGTACCCAGCGTGGCGAGCGGCAGATTGGCACCAGGGATGGCATTGACCCTGCCGTCTTTGCTGTATTTGCCTTTACGCGCGCCGAGTAACAACACACCGGCAAGCGCGGCAGACGCACCGGCCATATGCACAATGCCGGAGCCCGCGAAGTCGGAGAAGCCGAAATCGTCGCCGAGGCTGTACATGCCGAACACGGAGCCACCGCCCCAGGTCCAGTTGCCCTCCATCGGATAGATGAAGCCGGTCATCACGACTGCGAACACAAGAAACGCCCACAGCTTCATGCGCTCGGCGACCGCGCCGGAGACAATCGACATCGCGGTGGCGACAAACACCACCTGGAAGAAGAAGTCAGAGGCACCGGCGTAGACCGAATCGCCACCGAAGCCGTTCTCCGCCGAGGCCTTGAGGGCATCATCGACCAGCGTCTCGCCGCCTGCGATGCCGGTCAAGAAGTAGTCGCCCCCGTACATGATCGCGTAGCCGCAGATCAGGTACATGATGCATGAAACGGCATACAGGGAAACGTTCTTTGTCAGGATCTCGGTGGTGTTCTTGGCACGCACCAGACCCGATTCCAGCATGGCGAAGCCAGCCGCCATCCACATTACCAGTGCGCCACAGATCAGGAAGTAGAACGTGTCCATAGCGTACTGGAGTTCGAAAATATTGTTTTCCATTGGAAACCCCCAGCCGGTTTAGAGTGCTTCAGAACCGGACTCGCCCGTGCGGATACGGACGGCCTGGTTCAGTTCGTAGATGAAGATCTTGCCGTCGCCGATCTTGCCGGTCTTGGCAGCCGCGCTGATCGCCTCGATCACCGCATCGAGCTGAGCGTCGTCGATCGCGATCTCGACCTTGATCTTGGGTAAAAAGTCCACGACGTATTCGGCGCCGCGGTAAAGCTCGGTGTGGCCCTTCTGACGACCGAAGCCCTTGACCTCGGTCACGGTGATACCCGTGACGCCGATGTCGGACAGGGCCTCGCGCACGTCATCGAGCTTGAACGGCTTGATGATTGCTGCAACCAGTTTCATGTTTACTTCTCCTTGGCTCTAGATGGAATCGGCACCCGCGAGGGGTGCCGACAGGTGTTTCAGGCAGGGGGGATTACTCGAAGGTCTTCGCCCAGGAGACGACGAACAGCGGATCCTTGTCGTTATCGACGCTATTACTCTGGTCGAGTACGCCGGAAACCGTGAACGTGAACGAGCCGAAGTCGCCTACCTCTTTGCTGACGTCGATCTGGCCATGCGTATAGTGTCCGCCGCCTTTGAAATCGTAATATCCGAGGGTCGCGCCGATCCCCCAGGTCGGGGCGATCTCGGTTCCGGCGCCGAGCGTGTAGTAAAAGTCGTTCGTGTCGCCGCTCTGTTCCTTCCAGAACGTCCAGTTGACACCCGCGCTGAAGGGACCGTAACTCAGGTTGAGGTAGGCCTCGGA
Source organism: Chromatiaceae bacterium (assembly GCA_024639005.1). GTDB lineage: Bacteria > Pseudomonadota > Gammaproteobacteria > Chromatiales > Chromatiaceae > Thiosocius. The sequence continues at coordinate 34,106 of JAHEJD010000003.1, forward strand.
AAAATTGATGTCTGCGTCGGAGTCCCTGCTCGGGTAGTAGTAGTAAATCGCGCCCACGTCGTAGCCGAGGTTGTCGAGCTGGTTGGCAAACCCACCGTAGAAGTCGACCTCGGCACTCGCGCCGCCATAGTCGACATTGGATACCCAGGTGCCGGCGTACAGACCGTTGTCGTTCGCATAATCGAGACCGCCGGAGACGGCCGCGTCGTTGCTGGTCTGGGTGACGCCGCGCCAAATATAATTGTTGGTGGCGCCGATGTTGGCGGATACCTCGGCGATCGCGGAACCCCCAATCATGAGCGTACCGGCCGCCACGGCAATTTTCGTAAGTTTCATTTCTTGGACTCCCAATATGGCTTAACATCTTGATGTACATCGGTGCTGGGCACCCGAGTGAACAGGGGAAAGCAGAAGGCGTGCCAACGGGCTTTTCCTTGTTCCGTTCAAACAGTTAAGTGACAAGAACGTGAAAGTAAGTTGACGCTAATGCACCACCAGCAGCCAGTGGAAAGGTCCCGCACCAAGTTAATGCATCATTTTGGTGCGACATGCGACAGTGGACAAAGGACAGGCACTTTCCTAGTCTTCGTCCTAGACCGCAGACCCGCATCCCGGAGGCGATTTTGGCGCTCGACCCCAAGTTGATTGACGATCTTTCGCGACGTCTGGCGGATAATTTGCCGCGCGGATTTCAGACCCTTCAGGACGATCTGCACCGCAACCTTCGCGCCAGCCTCGAGGCCGCACTGAGTCGGCTGAACCTGGTCACCCGTGAGGAGTTCGAGATCCAGCAGGCAGTGCTGCAGCGCACACGTGAAAAGCTCAAGGCGCTGGAGGCGCAGGTGGCTGCGCTGGAGGCAACGGCCGAGGGCTGATTCCGTATCGCCCGCCGGAAGCGGCGGGTCCGAACGACCAAGGAAGGTCATGACACTCGCAACAACTGTATGCCGTGCCGCCGTCGGCGTCACATCACCCGCGGTGATGGTCGAAACCCATCTCGCCAATGGCCTACCGAGCTTCAACATCGTCGGTCTGCCGGAAAAGGCCGTGCAGGAGAGCCGCGATCGCGTCCGCAGCGCGCTGCTCAACAGCGGGTTCGACTTTCCGGCGCGCCGCATCACCGTCAATCTTGCCCCCGCCGACCTGCCGAAACAGGGCAGCCGCTTCGACCTTGCGATCGCGGTGGGCATCCTGATCGCCAGCGACCAACTGCCGTCGCAGGCGGCCGACGGCCATGAGTTCATTGGCGAACTCAGCCTGGCCGGCGCGCTGCGCCCGGTAAGCGGCATCCTGCCAATGGCCTTGGCGACGCGCCGACAAGGCGCAGACCTGGTCCTTCCCGTGGAGAATTTCGCCGAGGCTTGTCTGGTCAAGGGGCTGGTGCTGTGCCCGGTCACGCACCTGCTGGGCGTCAGCGCCTTCCTCGACGGCCGCCAGGATGGACTGGCCAAGCCGCCGGCGCCGCCGCCGCCTGAACGCCCACCGCTGGCCGATCTGGCCGAGGTGGCCGGTCAGGCGCAGGCCAGGCGCGCACTTGAAGTCGCGGCCGCGGGACGTCACAACCTGCTGATGATGGGACCGCCCGGCAGCGGCAAGTCCATGCTGGCGCGTCGACTCCCCGGCATCCTGCCAATGCTGACCGAGGACGAGGCGCTGCAGAGCGCGGCGATCCGCTCAGTCGCGGGCCTGCCGTTTGTGCCAGGTGACTGGTTGCGCCGGCCGTTTCGCGCACCCCACCACACCGCATCGGGCGCCGCCCTGGTCGGCGGAGGCGGCGCGCCCAGGCCCGGCGAGATCTCGCTGGCCCATCATGGCGTGCTGTTTCTCGATGAGCTGCCCGAATTCGACAGCAGGGTGCTGGAGGTGCTGCGCGAGCCCCTGGAGACCGGGCGGATTTTGATTTCACGTGCGGCGCGCCAGGCCGAGTTCCCCGCCGACTTTCAGCTGGTCGCGGCGATGAACCCCTGCAAGTGCGGCTATGCCGGCGACCCGTTACGCGCCTGTGCCAGCTGCAGTAGCGAACAGGCATCCCGCTACCAGCGCCGTATATCCGGCCCGCTGCGTGACCGCATCGACATCCAGATCGAGGTACCCGGCCTGCCCCAGGCAACCCTGCTCGACGGTCTCAACGTGAACGCAGAGGACAGTAAGACCGTGCGCGACCGGGTGCAGAGGGCATGGGACAGGCAGCTGCAACGTCAGGGCACGGCGAATGCGCGAATGAACCAGAAGCAAATGAAACGCCACTGCGGCCTGCCAGACCTGGGGCAGCGTCTGCTGGCCGACGCGATCGATAAGCTCGGGCTGTCGGCGCGTGCATTTCACCGCATCCTGCGCATCGCCAGGACCGTGGCAGACCTGGATACCAGTGAGCGCATTGAACCTCGACACCTGACCGAGGCCATCGGTTATCGACGACTCGATCGGGCCTGAAGATAGGGCGGCTGGGCCAGGATATAATCGGCCAAATTCCGCACCCGCCCCCCGGATCCTGAATCATGTTGCAGTTCGACAACGTCTCCCTGCGCCGTGGACCCCGGCTGCTGTTCGAGGGCGCGAGCTTTCAGATACACCCTGGCAAGAAGACCGGCCTGACCGGCGCCAACGGAACCGGCAAATCGAGCCTGTTCGCCCTGGTCCTCGGCAGCCTGACCAGCGACCAGGGAAGGGTGAATCACCCTGCCGGCTGGGTCATTGCGCATGTCGCACAAGAGATGCCGAGCACACAGCGGGCGGCAATAGAGTATGTCCTCGATGGGGATGCCCAGCTGCGCGGCTTGCAAAAACAGCTCGCGACGGCCGAGCAGGTCGACGATGGTGCAGGCATCGCGCATCTGCACGCCGAACTCGAGCACATCGGCGGCTATCAGGCCAACAGTCGCGCCGCCAGTCTGATGAGCGGACTGGGCTTTCAAACCGAGGACGAGGTACGCCCGCTCGCCAGCTTCTCCGGCGGCTGGCGTATGCGCCTGAATCTCGCGCAGGCGCTGATGTGCCGCTCGGACCTGTTGCTGCTCGACGAACCGACCAACCATCTGGATCTCGATGCAGTGATCTGGCTCGAGTCCTGGTTACAACAATACCGAGGCACCCTACTGTTGATCTCTCACGATCGCGATTTTCTCGACCGCGTTTGCGACCAGATCCTGCATATCGGGCACGCGCGCGCGACCCTCTACAGCGGCAACTACAGCGCCTTCGAACATACCCGCGCTGAGCAGCTGGCCAGTCAACAGGCCGCATATCAGAAGCAGCAGCGCGAGATCGCGCATATGCACGGCTTCGTTGAGCGCTTTCGCGCCAAGGCCACCAAGGCACGCCAGGCGCAAAGCCGGCTCAAGGCCCTCGAGCGCATGGAGACCATCGCGCCGGCGCACGTCGATTCGCCGTTTCATTTCGGCTTTCGCCCACCGCTCAAGAACCCGCATCCGCTGATCAAGCTGGACGGCTGTGCAGCGGGTTATGCCGGCAAGGCCGTGATCGAACGAGCGACACTGGTGCTAAATCCAGGAGACCGCATCGGTCTGCTCGGCCCGAACGGCGCCGGCAAATCGACCCTGATCAAACTGCTGGCCGGTGCACTCGCCCCGCTGGAGGGAGAACGCGAGCCGGCGCGTTACCTGACGATCGGTTATTTCGCGCAGCATCAGCTGGAGCAGCTGCAGCCCGGGCACAGCCCGCTGGAGCACCTGCAGCAGGTAGATCCGCAGGCCAGCGAGCAGTCGATGCGGGATTATCTCGGCGGTTTCGGCTTTGTGGGCGACAAGGCGCTGGAGGCCGTCGCGCCCTTCTCCGGGGGCGAGAAATCACGCCTGGTGTTGGCCCTGCTGGTCTATCAGCGGCCCAATCTGCTGCTGCTCGACGAACCGACCAACCACCTCGATCTGGAGATGCGCCAGGCGCTGGCGACCGCCCTGCAGGGGTTCGACGGCGCGATGGTCGTGGTCTCACACGACCGTCACCTGCTGCGCCTTACCTGCGATCAACTGCTCCTGGTGCATTCCGGACGGGTCGAGGAGTTCACCGATGAACTCGATGCCTATGCCAACTGGTTGACCACCCACAACCGCGCGGGTCGCCGACCCGGGACCGGCCAGCCGGCCTCCGCCGACCAGCGGCGCGAGCGCAAACGCCGCGCGGCCGAACAGCGCAAGGCGCTGCAGCCCATGCGGCGTGCGCTGCAGGCCTGCGAAGCGCGCGTCGACCACCTGCATGCCGAACAGGCAAAACTCGAGACCATTTTGGCCGATACCGGTCTGTACGATGAAAGACGCAAGCACGAACTTCAGAAGATCCTGCACGACAAGGCGGCGGTCGATCAGCAGCTGGCGGCCGCAGAGGCCGACTGGCTGGAGGCCGCCGAGGCACTGGAGCAGGCCGAAGGCTAAGGGCCCGGCAGAAGCGGGAGACCGGTCGGCATGCTGAAATGGCTGATCATCCTGCTCACGGCACTGCTGGTTTGGCAGTTTTCGGTACGCGAGACGCCCGTCGAACTCGGCCCTGGCGTGCACGCGCCGGATACACCACAGCAACAGGCGCTGGAATCACCCGACAGCTTCGCCCTGAACGGCTACCGTATTACGCCGCTGGCCAAGTTCACGATCCGCGCCAAGGTCCTGTCGCGCGAAGACTACCGATTCGGCCGCGAGGCCGATCTGTCGCCGCTCGACGTGGCGCTCGGCTGGGGACGCATGTCGGACGAAGCGGTGCTGCGCAATATCACCATCAGTCAGTCCGGCCGCTGGTACCGCTGGCGCACGGACGCCTTCCCGATTCCGCGCCGCGAGATCGAGACCCATAGCGCCAATATGCACCTCATCCCGGCCAATGACCGCGTCGAGGATACGCTCGACGATGTCGACGCGGGCCAGGTCGTCGAGCTGCGCGGCATGTTGGTGCGGGCGGACGCGGACGACGGCTGGCGCTGGGTCAGTTCACTGACACGCAACGACACCGGCGCGCGCGCCTGCGAGCTGGTCTATGTGGAGCAGGTGCGCGCGGTCTTTTGACCTTTCGGGCCGCCCGGTTAGAGTAACGGTATGAAATCTGTGTTCATCACCTGCCTGGGCCTGTTCGCCCCGGCCTTCGCCCTCGCCGCGCTGCAGACCGAGCAGCACCGTATCGACGTCGAGGTCATCGCACGGGGACTGAAGAATCCCTGGTCGGTCGCCTTTCTTCCCGACGGTGGCTATCTGGTCACCGAGCGTCCCGGGCGGCTGCGGCTGGTCGAGGCCGACGGCACGCTGGTCGGACAACCTATCGCTGGCCTTCCGGCGATCAAGGCACACGGCCAGGGTGGCCTGATGGATGTCGTGCTGCATCCGGAATTCAAAAAGAACCGCTGGGTCTATCTCAGTTACGCCGAGGCCGGTCGGGGCGGCGTCGGCACCGCGGTGGCACGCGGGCGTCTCGACGGCCTCCGGCTGCGCGACACGGAGGTGCTGTTTCGTCTGACACCGAAGTCATCCAACGGGCGCCATTTCGGCTCGCGCCTGGTGTTCGACCAACAGGGATATCTGTACATCACGCTGGGAGACCGTGGCGACCGCCCGCGGGCGCAGGACCTCGGCGATCATGCCGGCTCGGTGATCCGCCTGCATGACGACGGCCGCATCCCAGAGGACAACCCCTTCGTCGGCCGCCGCGGTGCCCTGCCCGAGATCTACAGCTACGGCCATCGCAACATCCAGGGGGCGACCTTGGAGCCCGTCAGCGGACGCTTGTGGACCCACGAGCATGGGCCGCAGGGCGGCGACGAAATCAATCTGCCCGAGCCGGGTGTCAATTATGGCTGGCCGGTAATCACCTATGGCGTGAACTACGGAATCGGCACATCGATCGGTGAAGGCACCGAAAAACCGGGCATGGCGCAGCCGCTGTACTACTGGGTACCGTCTATCGCGCCATCCGGGATGAGTTTCTACACCGGCGATGCCTTCCCCGAATGGCGCGGTGATCTGTTCGTCGGTTCCCTGAAATTCGGCCTGCTGGTGCGCCTGTCACTGGAGAACGGCCGCGTGGCCCATGAAGAACGCCTGTTGCAGGATACGCTCGGACGGATCAGGGACGTACGTCAGGGTCCTGACGGCCTGATATATCTATTGACCGATGCCGGCGATGGCCAGTTGGTCCGCCTGGTGCCTGCCGACTGAGGGTCCGGCGATGATAAAGATCACACCCGGGATCCTGCTCGCTGAGGACGACCTGGAGTGGCAGCCGATCCGCGCGCAGGGTGCCGGTGGGCAAAATGTCAACAAGGTCTCTTCCGCGCTGCACCTGCGCTTCGACATCCCCGCCTCCTCGCTGCCTGAATCGGTTAAACAGCGGCTGCTGGGCATGCGCGATCAGCGCATCTCGCGCGAGGGAATCTTGGTCATAAAGGCGCAGCGCTTTCGCACCCGGGAGAAGAATCGCGCCGATGCCATTGAACGCCTGCAGCAACTTATCGTCGCCGCCAGCCGGGTGCAGAAGACACGTAAACAGACCCGGCCCACCCGTGCGGCCCGCCAGCGACGCATGGAGGACAAGAGCAAACGCGGTCAAATCAAACGCCTGCGCCGTTCGCTGGATGATTGACGCCATCACGGCGGGCAGGCCGCCTATCAGATCAGGCGCCGGACGGCATCGATCAGGATGGCGATAGAGATCACCCACAACGCGGCGCGCAGCATGCCACGATAGGTCTCCACGTCGACCCGCTTGCGAATGCGAATGCCCAGCCACAGCGCGCCGAGGATCAGCGGCAGGGCAAGCAGCGTCAGGCCAACGATCTCGAGATCGAAGGCGCCATGGCTGACGAAACCGAGGATCTGGCCGGATTTGCTGGTGATGAAGCTGAGGTTGAAGGTCGCCACCATCAGCGTCGCCGGCATCTGCGTATACAGGGCGTAGATGACCACCAGCGGCGAGAAGATGTTCACCACGCCGGCGAACAGGCCGAGCAGCAGGCCGAACAGGGCCATGCCCCAGCGCGGGACCTGCACCACGTGTTCGCCTCGATGCATGTGCTCGCTGACCAGATAGCCGATCATCATGATGGCCAGCAGCATACGAAAAGGCTCGGGATCGACCTCGAGCAGCACCTGGGTTCCGAGAAAACTGCCGACAATGGTGAATGCCGGGATGGGCCAGTAATCGCGCAGCGCCTCGCGCCAGTGGCGTTCCGTCAGGATGCTCACCAGGTTGATGGATACCGTCGGCACCAGTGTCAAGAGGATCGCCGTGCGCAGATCGAAGCCGAATGCCAACAGGGGCGTCGACAACACCGGGAAACCGAAACCAAAGGCGCCGTGCACGAAGGCGGCCAACAGGCTGACGGCGATAAACAGGAGTTCGTTGTGCAAGCCAGGCAGGTCCGGGTGAGGCGAATCTAATCGAGCTCGCTTGTCCCAACGACCTGGCGCCGCAACGCGCGGATCCCCGCCAGGCCGAGTGCGCGCAGGCGCTGAACGTTGCGTTCGGGAATCCGCTCGGGATGTGGATACGTGGCCAATGCGGCCTCGAGGGCATCCTCGCGAATCAGGTGAAACATCGGATAGGGCGAACGGTTGGTAAAGTTCGCAGGGTCGTCCGCCGCTGCGCCGGCGAAACAATAGTCCGGATGAAAGCTGGCCAACTGGATCACGCCGGTCAATCCCGCCTCACTGACGGCCTGTTCGGCCAATGCCAGCAGATCGAGGTATTCACTGAAGTCCGCCAATCCCTCGGTAACGATCAGCAGTGCCGTCTCCTGCTGCATCGCATCGGCCGCCACGAAGCCCTCGAGGGTCTGCAGAAAGCACTGGTAGACGGCCTCGGCCGGCGCCTCTTCACAGACGCTATAGGCGATCCGCCCTGCGCGCGCCGGTGCGGCCGCGAACGGACACAACCCAAGCCCGATCACGATATCGTCCAACCAGCGCTGGGTGCGGGCGATCGCCAACGCCGGTTCGCTGCAAGTCAAGCCAGCACCTCAACCGGCATATCGACTGCCAGACGCCCACTGCCCCGATGCACAAGGTTCTGTCCAAAGTAGATCTTGTTGTCGCGCCGACGATAGCCCCTCAAGGTACGCAGCGGCTCCGCACTGCGCTGCGCGGTCGCCGGGTCGATGGTCGGGATAATGCAGCGTGAACAGGGCTTGGCGATGCGAAATTCCAGATCCCCGATGCGCAGACGCCGCCAGCGGTCTTCGGCATAGGGATCACATCCGCTGACCACCAGATTGGGGCGGAAACGCAGCATCGGAAGCGGACGCTCGAGGCGGGAATTCAGGTCATCCAGCGAGGCCTGCGAGATCAGCAGGAACGGGAAGCCATCGGCGAAGCCGACCTGATCAGACGGACCGGCGTAATCGGGGTCGACTGGCCTGGCCACGTGGTCCGGCAGACTCACCAGGCGGCATGGCAACGCCAGAAATTCGCTCAACCAGCGATCTGCGGCCGGACCGGCGGCGCTCGCCGACAGCACGTCGTCCCAGACGCGCACCTCCAACCGTTCCGCACGACGCTCGCCGCCGCAAATCTCGGGCATACCTGGCGCCGTCAACCACAAGGCCCGTTCATCGTCTGTTCGGGCCTGGATCAGGCACATGCGCGGCTGCTGGCGCTGGGTGATGAAGCGACCATCGGCATCGACCACCATCCAGTGGCGATCGAACTGGGGGCCACGCGGCCCCACCTCCAGGCTGCTCGACGCCTCGCCGCCGAGCGACTTGACCGGATAGCGGTACAGACCTGAGACGCGCAATGACTGCATACCTCTTCATCCTCAACTTTTAGGGTGTACGGCCGATCTAATCGATCGATCCAAGACATTAATGGAGAAGCTATGGAACTCGCCCCCTACCTGCGCCTGATGGTACAGCGCAGCGCCTCCGATCTGTACTTCAGCACGGGCGCCTGTCCGCACGTGAAGATCAATGGTCAGACGGTGGCGATCGGCGACAATCCGCTGAACTCAGGCGATGTGTCGGGGCTGGCCTATTCGATCATGACTGACGAACAGGTACGCGAGTTCGAGGGAACCCTGGAGTGCAATCTTGCCATCTCCGTGCAGCAGCTGGGGCGTTTCCGGGTCAATGTGTTCCGCCAGCGCGGGGATGTGGCGATGGTCATCCGCTACATCAAGGGTGAGATCCCGAGCATCGAGGAGCTTTACCTTCCGCAGACCCTGAAACGGCTGATCCTGGAGAAGCGCGGCCTGATCCTGGTCGTCGGCTCTACCGGCTCAGGCAAGTCGACCACGCTGGCCTCAATGATCGATTACCGCAATCAGCAAGCGACCGGGCACATACTGTCCATCGAGGATCCGATCGAGTTCCTGCACTCGCATAAGAAGTCGGTGGTCAATCAGCGTGAGATCGGGCTCGACTCCATGAGCTACGAGAACGCGCTCAAGAACGCGCTGCGCGAGGCACCCGACGTGATCCTGATCGGTGAGATCCGTGATGCGGCGACGATGCAGCATGCGATTGCCTATGCGGAGACCGGCCACCTGTGTCTCTCGACGCTGCATGCGAATAACGCCAATCAGGCCCTGGACAGAATCGTCAACTTCTTCCCCGATAGCGCCCACCGGCAGCTGCTCAACGACCTGTCATTGAATCTTCGTGCGGTGGTCTCGCAGCGTCTGATCCCGACGGTGGACGGCAAGCGCCGCGCGGCGGTGGAGCTGCTGATCCAGACCAGTTTCACCGCGGAACTGATCCAAAAGGGCAAGATCCATGACCTGAAAGAGGCCATGGAGCAGGGCAATGACCGCGGCATGATCACCTTCGACCAGTCGCTTTACGACCTCTATAACGAGGGCGCGATCACGCTCGAAGAGGCCCTGAACCATGCCGATTCGCGCAATAACCTGGCACTGCGCATCCGCCTGAACGCGGGCGCCGAGGCCGAAGACAAAGGGGCGAGCGTCAAGGGCCAGGCGATAGGCTGACCGACAGGCCGGCCTCTAGCCTGCATATCTCACCGTTTTTCGTGACGAGGGCGCTGAGACCCCGCCATGGCGGGGTGCACGGAGTGGAAGGCGGTGAAGGCGTAGTCGACGCGACGTCGAAGCGTCCGCAACGAGTATGCCCCGTTATGGCGAGCGCATCGGGGGCCGCAGCAGGAAAGCGGTGAGATCTGCAGGCTAGTCATAGCCAAGAGTTAGACCAACCGCCATACAGAGGCGCGATCGGCGATAATGAGGTATCGCTGACTCAACCGCGGTCTCTGCAACGTGAATCCATTCCACGCATTCCACGTCGCCCGATTGCCGGAGATCCGTTTCGGCAGCGGCACCCTCGAACAGCTGCCGGATGTCCTGGCCGCTTATGGCAACCAGGTGCTGCTGGTAACCGGCAGGCGCTCGCTGCAGGATTCGCCGCGCTGGCAGCGGCTGCGGTCCGGGCTACAGGCGGGCAGCCTCGACTGGCGGCACGTCACGGTCGACGACGAGCCATCGCCGGATCTGGTGGACGAAATCGTCGCGCTGCAGCGAGGCCACCCGATCGATGTCGTGGCGGGTGTCGGCGGCGGCAGCGTACTGGACGCTGCCAAGGCGATCGCGGGCCTGCTTCGCACCGGTACCAGCGTGCTGGACCACCTCGAGGGCGTCGGCAAGGGCATCCCCTACCCTGGCCCTGCAGTCCCCTTCGTCGCGGTACCGACCACCGCCGGCACCGGCAGTGAGGCGACCAAGAACGCGGTCTTGTCGCGCCGCGGACCCAATGGCTTCAAAAAGTCTTTCCGCGACAATCGCCTGGTGGCCGAGGTCGCGATCGTCGATCCCAGCCTGCTCGACAGCTGTCCCAAGGCCCTGATCGCGGCAAACGGCATGGACGCCTTTACCCAGCTGCTGGAATCCTTTGTCTCGCGGCGCGCAAGTCCATTCACCGATGCGCTGGCGTCGTCCGGCATGCAGGCCTTCCGCGACGGCTTCTGGGGTGCATGGGCAAGCGACGCAGATCCGGCCGGGCCGGCCTATGGGCGATTGGCCTATGCCTCACTGTGCTCCGGAATCACCCTCGCCCAATGCGGCCTGGGGTCGGTGCATGGCCTGGCCTCCCCGCTGGGGGCCTTCTTCCCGATACCGCACGGCGTGGTCTGCGGCACCCTGGTGGCAGCGGCGGCACAGGTGAATATCGCCGCGCTGCGCGCACGCGAGCCCGACAATCCCGCGCTGCACAAATACGCCGAGGCCGGCGTACTGCTGAATGCGCGCCCGTATCCCAACGAGGCCGCCGCACAGGACGGCCTGCTCGAACTGCTCGCTGCCTGGACCGCGCAGCTGGCGCTGCCGCGCCTGCGCGATTTCGGCATGCGGCACAGCGATCTCGATCGGGTGGTGGCGAACTGTCGTGGCGGCAGCATGCAGACCAACCCGCTGGAGCTCACGGATCAAGAGCTTCTGAGTCTGCTGCAGCAACGGCTTTGACGACGAGCATCGTACTCGCACGTGCGGCCGACCGGGCATCGGCCTTCGCGCGCAAGGTTTGGCCTGCAGATCTAACCGGCATCGCCGCGAAAACAGGGTGTCATTGCTCGAAGTGGGTTCATTCAGGCTCATACGGCCGCAAGTTCAAACACTTACGCGCCAGCCGTTGGCCGGCTGGTGTGATTTCCAGGTTAGTATTTGCGTCTGTCCTGAAGGTAAAACGACATGCTCGACAATGGCCTGCATTGCTGGGTCTACCGCAGTCCCCACAAACAGGAAATGTATCTCTACTTGGCGCAGGAGGACGGCTTCGATCGCGTCCCGGAGGCACTGTTGGCGCGCTTTGGTGATCCTGTTCTGGTGATTGAACTCGAACTCGATCCGGGGCGCAGGCTGGCGCGTGAAGACGTCAGCAGCGTGATCAAGAATCTGCGCAACCTCGGCTATCACCTGCAGCTGCCGCCACGGCTGGAACCCGCGCTGTATCAAGGCAACCAGGACTGAGATGGCAGAACTCGTCAAGACGGCTCGGATCGGCGATCCGCTGCCGGCCGTCGCCGAGACGGCAATGCGCGCAGTTATCCCTTGCGACGCGGGCTGCGCGACGCGCACTGCCGCGCCGGACATCCCAACAGGCTAGGGACCACGGTATGAAGATCCCTCTCACGATTCTGGCCCTGGTTGCCATCATCCTGTTGGGCTTTGTGGTGTTCGGGCCGGCACCCGGCCCGGATGCGCTGCAGCGCAGGACCGATCTGCCCTGGCAGATAACCGTATCTTCGGATGGTGGTAGCCAGGTGTTCGGCCTGGCACTGGGCAGCGCTACGCTGGCCGACGCCATGGCGAAGTTCGGCGGCCTCGAGGGACTGGCGGTGTTTGAGCCCACGACGGGCCCGATGTCACTGGAGGCCTACTTCGGCAATGTGCAGCATGGTCCGCTGAAGGCCAAGGTGATCGTCGCACTCGAGGCCGGCAACGAGGAACTGGCGGCTATACGCGAGCGCAGCCGACGCCGTGAGGGCTCGCCCAGCGGCGACTGGAAGTACCGCTTGAGTGATGCCCCCAGAGATCATGCGAGGCGTCGCATCAGGGTCCTGACCTATCTGCCGGGCACGCGCGGCCTGGACCGGGGGTTTTTCCGCTCCCGGTTCGGCGAACCCGCGGCCACCCTGCAGGAAACGGAACAGGCGGTCAGCTGGTTCTATCCCTCACTCGGTCTGTCGGTGCTGATCGATGACAACGCGGGCGAGGTATTGGATTATCAGGCACCGCGCGATTTCGTCATGCCTGCCGGGGCGACCCCCCATTCCGCCGCGCAGTAAAGGTCGGCAGCGGACTTGACTACGCATCGCTGTCATCCGGCGCGCACCAGCTCGTCCATCCGCACCTTGGCGCTGCGCCAGTCGGCGCTGGCATTGGCATTTTCGACCATCAGCTCCATCAGGCCATAGGCCAGGCGTCGCTGGTCGGCGCTCAGGGCACGCAGCTTCGCCAGTTTGAACAGATAGCCGGCGCGTTCGAACTCGAGTGTCGAAACCAGGGCATACAGGGTGAGCGCGGCACCACCGTCCGGCGCCGCCGCGATCTCTGCGACGACTTTTTCGAGCACGCTAGACATCATGTCAAGTCATCCAAGCACCCGACGGATCTGACAGGCGACGGCGAAGCTCCCACCGTCGTCGACCGCCGTGCAGCGCAAAACCTCTACCTCGGCCTGCAACGGCGGAGTGATATCGTTGCAGGGAATCACCTCGATCTTGAGCGCCGAACCCGGTGTGATCTCGCGCTCAATCCATATCAACAGACCGCCCCCGCTGAGATTCTTGACGATGGCACCACCAGCTTCGCCGCCGACGATGGTGAATCGAGCCGGACATTCGATGCCCAACCGCGGGTAGTTCCTCTTTTCGTCACCGACCTGCATGTGCCCTCCTCGCGCATCACTGGCGCCAGTTATTTATCAGGGCCAGACACTCGGCATTCAGCAGCGCAGCTCGCTCGGCGCTGTCCGCTTCAGTGTAGCAGCGCAGTTCCGGGGCGTTGCCGGAGGGCCTGAGATGCACAATCTCATCGTTTCGTAAGGTCATCCGCAGGCCGTCCGTGGTATCCAGGTCAGCCACCGCGCCCAGGCCGGGAAACTCGATCTCAAAGCGCTGCCGGTCGCCTGCGAGATGGTCGATACGCTGCCGGCTCAGTTCTGCCGGAAAATCCTGCAGGCGGTCGCTGGCGGTAAAGCGGGTCGGCAGCAAGGCCGGCAGCAGCGACACCGGCGTCCCGCGGCGCTTGGCCAGCAGCAGCACCGCCAGGGCCACAATGACCGCGTCGCGCGTCGGCAACGGGGTCATTTGTCGACCCTCGCCGGTGATCGGCGTCATCGTCAGAAAGCCGCCGTTGGCCTCATAGCCAACGACGCATTCACCACCGGCGTTCACCGCCTGCTGCATGGCCTCGATCACATAAGGCGAACCGATCCGAGTTCGCACCACCTCGGAGAACCAGGCGGATCTCTCTACTGCGGTGTTGCTGCTGACCGGCGTCACCACGGTGTCGGCGTCCAGATAGTGCGCGGTGAGGATGCCAAGGATGTCACCACGCAGCCATGCGCCGTGCTCATCGCCGACCAGTGGCCGATCGCCGTCGCCGTCGGCCGATACCAATAGATCAAAACGTTCCGCCTCGGTCCATGCCCTGGCCAGCGCGATGTCTTCGCTACGCACTGCCTCGGTATCTACCGGCACGAACAGCTCGGAATAACCGCGTCGGACGACATCCGCACCCAGGCCGCCAAAGATCTCAGTCAGCGGGCTCGCCGCCACGCTGGAGTGTTCATAGACCAGCACCCGACTACCTAACAGACACTGACTGGGAAAGAAATCCAGATAGCGCGCAATATAGTGACGATAGGCGGTACTGTCCGCCGGCGGCAAATCGCGCGCTGTTGTGAAACACCCCTGATCATCGAATAGCGCGCGCGAGAAACTGACCACCTGATCGCGTATCCCTTCTTCATCGGCCTTCAGCACTTCGCCGACGGCTTTGTTGAACTTGATGCCGTTGCGGTCGTCCGGGATGTGGCTGCCGGTTATCATCAGGCTCGCGATACCCTCACCGATGGCGTAGTTGACCACAGCCGGCGTTGGGATATTGCCGCAATTGACGGGCTGATAGCCGAGATCCGTGATGGCCGCAGCGGCTGCGGCCATGATTCGCGGCGTGCTCGGTCGAAAATCGCCGGCCAGCGCTATTGTGTCACCAGGATGAATAGCTTCAGTCTTTTCAAGGAACTGCACAAAGCCGACGGTGTAGAGGTAGCAGACGCGATCGCTCATCGCATCGGCGAGGCCGCGCGCGCCGCTGGTGCCAAATGCGACGCCGCTCTGGGACATCAGATCGGCGATGGCGATAGTCTCGATCTTGTCGTTCATCCCTTGCCCACGAGGCGACAACGCGCGAATTCTAACGTGTTATTGCGGGGGTGGCCGCTGCTTTTCATTGGTAGCGTTTGCTGAGGTAGAGCCCGCCCCAGAAGTGTTGATTGCGGGCATCTTTCAACCGAGTTTCTGCCCCTTTGGCGTTGAAGGCAAGGGTCAGCTGGTACCCTCGCCAACCCGTGGTGATGCCGACCCCGGCATCCCACAACAGTCGGCGGACATCGCCGGAATCGACCGTTACCCTGCTGTCGCGGAATTGCCCCTGCAGCATGGCGTCGTAGGCTACGCCGCGCAGTCGGGCAGCACCCCAGACATAGAGCTCGTCGCCGCCGAAGGCGGGGACGAAGTTGCCGCGATTGATGGGATCGTAGGGAATACTCCAGAACGGGCTTCTGAGTTCGCCGAAACGAGCGTTCAGACCGATGCTGGCGTTGGTCTGAAAACCGAGATTGAGGTCCCAGGCGTGCGACAGGTCCCAGTGATTGCTGTGCGCGAAGCGGCGCGAATCGCTGACCCGCAGCCGGGCGGTGGGCTCGCCACCGTCCGAAATCTGATATCGCCAACCCTTCGGATCCTCTGGATCGGAGCTGCCACGCAGTTCTCTGTTCCAGCGATGCAGCGCCGTTTGTACCTCGTCGGCAATGCCGAGGCCCAGGGCGCCCACCATCAGCTCAACCCCCAAGGCACGGTCGTCGTCAGCGACCACTTTCTTGTTGGCCAGATACAGCAGTGAGGCATAGGGGCGGTCATCAAATATTGGTGCCGGATCGCCGATGTCATCGGGCGTGAAGTTCACCGAAGCGAGCAGAAAGCTGCGGTATACGCGGCCGCAGCGCCGATCGAAGCCCACAAAGGGCTCGATGCGCCGCAGCAGATCGCCCAACACCTGCAACGGGCCCTGATTCTGAAAGACCTCTATACCGATCCCCATGGTGTAGTCGCGGTCTTCGTTGGCACCGGGGATGAACAGATCCTGGTCAAAATAGATGCCCCACCCCAGGCCGCTCTGCTGCGCCGGCGAGACGCATGAAGCGCCGGCCGTGAGTGGCCAACAGATCAGGATGCCGATCAAAAAGCGCAGGGCATTCACCATGGTCTCACGAAGACGATCGACACCTCACCCCCCACGGCTCGCCAAACGCCGCTGCAATCGCTAACCTTGCGCAACACCGCACCGCGTATCGTCGAGACACAAGTTATGCGCATCGGAACCCCACTCAGCGCGACCGCCACGCGAGTTATGCTGCTCGGTGCAGGCGAACTGGGCAAAGAGGTCATCATCGCTCTGCAGCGTCTCGGCGTCGAGGTGATCGCGGTGGACCGCTATCCGAATGCGCCCGGCCATCAGGTGGCACACCGTGCCCACGTGATTGATATGACCGACCCTCAGGTGCTGCGCGAGCTGGTCGAGCGCGAAAGGCCGCACTTGATTGTCCCTGAGATCGAGGCTATCGCCACTGATGCGCTGGCCGAGATCGAGGCCGCCGGCCTCGGCGAGGTGATCCCCACCGCACGGGCCACCCAACTGACCATGAACCGTGAGGGCATTCGTCGTCTGGCGGCAGAGCGCCTCGGGTTGCCGACATCGGGTTACGCCTTCGCCGACAGCCTGGGGGCCGCGCGCGAAGCGGCCGACCGGTTGAGCTATCCCTGCATTGTCAAACCGGTCATGTCATCTTCGGGCAAGGGCCAATCGACGGTGCAGGATCCGGCGGGGCTTGAGGCGGCCTGGGAATATGCAATGCGTGCCGGTCGGGTGAACCGCGGCCGGGTAATCATCGAGGAGCGCGTCCTATTCGACTACGAGATCACCCAGCTGACGGTGCGGGCAAGCAACCCTGATGGCGAGATCGGGACGCACTTCTGCGCCCCGATCGGACATCGTCAGGAGCACGGCGACTACGTAGAGAGTTGGCAACCGCAGCCCATGTCTGCAGACACCCTTGGCCAGGCACGCCAGATCGCCGAGCGCATTACGAGCGAACTGGGCGGGCGTGGATTATTTGGCGTAGAGCTCTTCGTACGAGGCGAAGATGTGTTGTTCAGCGAGGTCAGCCCGCGCCCGCACGATACCGGCATGGTGACCATGATTACGCAACAGCAGAACGAGTTCGCACTGCACGCGCGGGCTATTCTGGGCCTGCCGGTGGATACCCGGTTGACGCACACGGGCGCGAGCGCGGTAATCTATGGCGGCCTGGATGCCGAAGGCATCGCCTTCGAGGGACTGGAGCGGGCGTTGGCGACGGCTGACAGCGATCTGCGCCTTTTCGGCAAGCCCGTGAGCTACCGGCGCCGTCGTATGGGCGTTGCGCTTGCACGGGCTGCAGATACGGATTCAGCCCGGCAAAAGGCGGCCGAGGTCGCCGCAGGGGTCGTCACTGTCTCACCAAGGTGAGGGAAATTCGGCCCAGAACGCGATATTTCACGTCAATTACGCATAATCCGCAAGGCTGCCACGAGCCGCCCGCGCACGGCGTCCCAGCGTGTGACCAAGATCTCAGTGCTAGGTTTTCATTTCTGTTAGGAGATCCGGCTATTGCTGTCATGGGTCACAACAATCGTCTCTGAGCGCCATTCATGATGATGAGCGTTACGCGCAATTAGACAAACTTTCGACGCAATTACCAACATTCAAAGAGAATTCGGGCAAGACTGTGGACTAGCGACAGACGGCGTCATTGGCGCAGATCGGGAGTTGAGGCCGTTGACGATCGCTCGTCCGATAGCGAGAACCGCGCACCGCGCGTAACACCGACCATCAGCGGAAGCGAGCGGGCAAAGGGAACGCCAACCCTGCTTCGACAACCGCCCGCCGTGAAATATCGCGTCAATGGCTGGGCCACACGAAATATCGTGTCGACGGGCCGCGAATACACATTTAAAGTCTATTAGAAAATCCACTATCTTATTGTTTTACCGAGGTTTTCTATTCGTGGCGCAAGGCTTGCATATGCTCTGGCGCACGGGTTGCGGGATTGAAAGTGCCCCGCTGTCGTTTCTTAAGCTGTAATTCAAAGGCACCCAAATGCAAACTTCGTACTCACCTTCAGACGCACACGAGCCCGGCGACCGCGTCGGGACGCTGCTGAGTATCGCCGGATTGATCGCCTGGTTGAGCGCCATGATGATGGCGATCGCAGGCCCGCTATTCGGGGTGCACGTGCCACCGCTGCTGATCGTTGGCATGGTGGTCTTTTCGGGTGGCTTCTCGTTGCTGTCGCTGCCTCGGCTGGTGGGCCTCGGCAGGCAGCCGAAAAATGAGCAACATCGACACGCCTGAGGCGTGTCGTGATGCGTAGGAACTCCGCTCTGTTCTCCGAGTAACAACAAAGCTGAATCCCGTTTCGACGGACACTGCCCCCCGCACTCCGGGGGATTTTTTTCGCCTGTTATTCAGTCCGGCATCACGTCTTGCCGCGCTCCCAAACACTGCAGGCGCCTTCCCTTTAGATTGTCGGTGTGAACCTGAACATTCGCAGCAAGCTTGTTCTCTCGACGGTACTGCCTGTCCTGCTGGTTTACGCTCTTTTATTCTGGCTGGGTGTCAGTCAGGTGCGGGCACACTTGGGCGCCGACAGTCAGCAATGGCTGCTGGAACACGCCAGGTACCAGGCCGCAAGACTGGCGCTCGGGTTGTCCCAGTTGCCGGCCCTGGCCGAGGGCCTGGGCGACGTGATGCTCGCGGACACCGATCGCTCCCAGGCCCTGCTGTACGCACATCTGATCGACGGCCTAAGGCGGGCACCCCTTGCCAGCGCGGCTGCGGTCGCGCTCCACTCGCCGGCCCGTGGCGCCCTGATGCGCCGCGGACAAAGGACTGGAGCTGCGCTTGGACGTCACGCCTGATTTACCCCAAGAAATCCTCACCGATGCGGTCAAGCTGAAACAGATACTCTTGAATCTGCTGGGGAATGCAGTCAAGTTCACCCCACATGGCGTGATCACGCTGACCGCCAGCCTGTCTGAGGACCGCCTGATTTTCGGGGTCGCGGACACCGGTATCGGAAAACCTGCCGACAAGCTGGACCGGGTTTTCTATGCCTTTCATCAGGTGCGGGACGGCCAGCCGGTGGACGGAACCGGCCTGGGCCTGGCGACCAATCAACGCTTGATCCGCCTGCTGGGCGGCGAGTCGCTGCGCGTCGACAGCATCCCTGACAAAGGCGGCCTGTTCCGCTTCTCGATACCCTACCAAACGGCGGCAGAGGCAACCCGGATAGTGGCCGAACATGCGGTGCCGGAGGCCGCGGGTAGAAGACGCCTGCCGCCTGGCATTGCCTGCGCCGTGAAGAGTCAACGCACAGCCGCGCCCTCGGCAATGGCCGAGAGGCCGGAGGCGCTGGCCAACGCCACAGCGCGCGAGATCACCGCGGCGGTCGATCTGAGCGATATGGCCCAATTGTTGGAGGTTGCCGATGCCCTGTCAGCGAACCCGGCGGCACCACCTGCCGATGTCGAGAATATGGCACTGATGTCACGCATGTTCGATTTCGATGGTCTGCGCGCATTGTCTGAACGCCTGCAGCGCAGCCGTGCGCAGGCCGGTGCATGACATCACTGCGACTTTTCTCCTATCATCCCGCCAGGCAGGCTTCTCTCGTCGCGTCATCTTGAATCAACCCGAGCACAATCACAGCACCATCCTGCTGGTCGACGACAACCCGACTAACCTGCAGCTACTGTTTGGCACACTGAAGGGGCTCGGCCACAAGCTGTTGGTGGCCAAGAGCGGCGAGGATGCATTGAAGGTCGCACAATGGGCCCAGCCGGATCTGATCCTTCTGGATATCCTGATGTCAGGCATGGACGGCTTCGAGACCTGCGAGCGGCTCAAGGCCGACCCGCAGACCCAGAGCATCGCGGTGGTCTTTTTATCCGCGCTGGACGACACCGACGATAAAATCAAGGGTCTGTCGATGGGGGCAGTCGACTACATTGCGAAGCCCTTTCAGGCCGAAGAGGTCATCGCCCGCGTCGAGACCCACCTTACGATCGCACGGCTTCGTAACGAACTGGCGGAGCGCAACCGCCAGCTGGAGTCTGCAAATCAACCCATCCTCGACGCAGTCGGCGACGGCATCTACGGGCTCGACCGGGAGGGCAACATCAGCTTCGCCAATCCCGCCGCGATGCAACTGACCGGCTACCCGAAGGAAGCCCTGATCGGCCATTCGATTCATGAGCTACATCTCTATGCACGCTGGGACGGCACCCCGTATCACTTCATAGAGACGGGCGTCTATCAGACTCTGAAGCAGGGCGTGGCCAAGCAGAGTGACAGCGATGTGTTCTGGCGCCATGCGGGAGATCACTTTGCCGTCAGCTGGACCTGCACACCGATTATGCGCGGCGGCAATGTGCAGGGCGCCGTGCTGGCTTTCCGCGACATTACCCAACGCAAACGCCAGGAACACCAGCTGCGCGAGGCGCTCGCCGAGGTTGAGACGCTTCGCGATCGACTGCAGGCCGAGAACGCCTACCTGCAGGCCGAGGTGAAGACCGAGGGGCGGTTCGACAGCATTGTCGGCGAAAGCGCTGCGCTGCGCGCCGTGCTCGAGCAGATCGAACAGGTTGCACCGACCAACAGCTCGGTGCTGATTACCGGCGAATCCGGGACCGGCAAGGAGGCCATGGCGCGTGCCATCCATGACCTCAGCCCACGTCGCGACCGTCCGTTGATCAAGGTCAACTGCGGCGCCATCACGCCGACACTGATCGAGAGCGAACTTTTCGGTCATGAGAAAGGGGCATTTACCGGTGCCAGCAGGCAGCGGCAGGGACACTTCGAACTGGCCGATGGCGGCACGATCTTCCTTGACGAAGTCGGCGAGCTTCCTCTCGATGCTCAGGTCAAGTTGCTGCGTGTACTGCAAGAGCAAGAGATCAGCCGGCTGGGCTCCGAGCGCGCGATCCAGGTCGATGTTCGGTTGATTGCCGCAACCAACCGTGACCTCGTCGAGATGGTAGAAGCGGGCAGTTTCCGTATGGATCTTTTTTATCGCCTCAACGTGTTCCCGCTGAACGTGCCACCGTTACGTGACCGGCGTGACGACATCCCGCTGCTGGTGACCAAGTTCCTCGCCGATCAAGGCCGCGCACAGGGACGCACCTTCAGCCGCATATCCGAGGACGGCATGCAGCTGCTGATGGAATACCGCTGGCCTGGCAATATCCGTGAGTTGCAGAACGTCATCGAGCGCTCGGCCATTCTGGCGCGCGACAAGGTCGTTCCGATCGCGCGCCATCTGGTCTACTCGGGCATTGCCGCCGGGTTGGAGCCCGCTAGGGATGTCACGCCGCAGACCGATGAGACGCAGCAGGTATTCGTCAGCCTGGCCAGCAACGAGGCGGGCTACATCCGCCGCGTATTGGAACACACCGGTTGGACGATCGCTGGCAAGGGCGGCGCAGCGGAAATTCTCGACCTGCCTGCTAGCACGCTCAGGTCGCGGATGAAGAAACTGGGCATCGAGCGGCTCGGCTAGCAGCCCGACGAATCTAACACTGTCTGGCCGCAAACAGTCAAACCTGACAGGCTAGGCGGGCAGATCATGCCGCACAGCCGTGCTAGCCTTGCGGCCTTGACCGGGACATTCAGCATTCCAGCAGGGTAACTACATGGCGCGCCGCAAACACCTGACCGCCGTCCTGACAGCCATCGGCATCTCCACGAGCCTGTCGGGCAATGTGTCGGGGGCCCCGGAGGCGCCCGCGAATTTTCGTATCATGAACGCACAAGAGATCACCGCACACACTGCTGCAATGAAGAATCTGCAAGGCTCGGCGCGCGAGGAATATCGCAATACGCATTACAGAGAGCTGCAGGAACGTGCCCGGCGGCAGGGTTACCAGATGCCGGCAGCCCCCCCGTGGGCAGCAAGAACCGCCGGCACCACTGCGCAGGCCAATCCGTTGCCTACGATGCCCATCGCCCCTGCGCCGGTCGACGCACCAGGTCCCGCGCCGCGCATTGATATACCGGCGCCACGAGCCGCAGGCGACATCCAGCCGGGAACCTCTGCCGACGCCTCGGATGCGATGACCGCTTACCGCGAGGCCATGCGCTCGCGCTTTGACGCATTCATGCGCGATCGCCAGGCACAGTACGAAGAAGAGGACCTGCGGCGCCAGCGCGAACAAATGGCCGCAGCCAGGCGACAGAATGACTCAACGCAGCAACCGCCGCCGCGCGACACTTTTCAGCCACCACGCTACCCTGGCATGCCGGTCTGGGCACCACCCTATCCCATGGCCTTTCCCGGCTATCGTGAGCCCTACCCGGAGCAACGCTGAGGCGTATTCAACGGCCTAACGGGCGCACAGTACCCAAGTCGCAAGCCCTGACGCACCGAATCGCACCTTACCCCCGGGCCTCCCGAATCCTTTCGTAGGCCTGGCGAATCTCGTGCGTCTTCTGTGCCGCGACCTTCATCATCTCCTCCGGAAGGCCCTTGGACACCAGCTTGTCGGGATGATGCTGGCTGAGTAGGCGTCGATAGGCGCGCTTGACATCGGCATCACTCGCCTGCGCGTCCACGCCAAGCACCTGGTAGGCATCCGCGAGCTTCGGCCTGGCCGCTGGCCCGCCTTGCCGAGAGCCGCCACCCTGGCGTTGGCCATAAAATCCACGCTGTGCACGTATCATCCGCTCCAGTCGACGATAGTCGAGTTCGGAGACACCCAGACGCCCGCAGATGTGCGCCAACAGGCGGTCCTCGGACTTGCTCAGCTGACCATCGGCATAGGCGGCCTGCAGCTGTATCTCGATGAACATGCCGATCAGCGTGACCCGACCGTGGCATTCCCGGCGAAACTGATCGAGAACCGCATCGAGATCGAAACCCTCGGCCTTGCCCTGACTGAACAGACTGATCGCCGCCTGGCGCTTGGCCGCATCGAGCGCCATCTCGGCCATCAATGCCTCCGCCACGCGGATCTCCTCCGGACTGACCCGGCCATCCGCCTTGGCAAGGTTCCCCATTACGGCAAAGGTCGCGGTGAAAAACGCCGTTTGCACGCGCTCGCGGTCACCGGCGTTGAATGGTCCTAGATCCGGTAATGCTTTCAGACCTCTGTCGAAGTTGTGACCCAGCGCCACGCCGAGTAACGCGCCGAGCGGGCCACCGAGCATGAACCCGAAGGCGCCCCCGACGAGCTTGCCCCACCAGCTCAACGCATCCACCCGCGCGGCTGCGGACCTGGCGGTCCAACGTGCCGGCCCGACCCGGATTCAACCCAAGCCGCGGATGATCTACTTGCCATGCAGATACTCCTCATCGCGAAACGACACCACCCAGTGAGGTTTGAATCCCACCATGATGGAGACCAGCCAGCCATTGAGGACCGCCTCAGGAAAGAACATCAACGGAAGAAACAGCAGGTAGGTGTCACTGAGTCTTTCCAGCGAGAAAGCGCCCGCGGCCAGCAAGAGTCCCGTTGCGGTAAACGCCACCAGGATAGCCACCAGCCCACCGGCAAAGAAGGCGTTGACAAAGACATAGACAAAATAGTGTTTGGGCAGATGGGCCCGCGCCAAACCGAGAATCAACTGGGTCAGGCTCGCCGGGAGCACGATAAAGACCAGCGCCGACGGGACGAAGCCCGCCCAGTCGTTCAGCCCGAACAGGGCCGCAGCGAACAGGCTGAGACTGCCGGCCACAATGGCCAGCGACCAACCGAACATCAAGGTCAGTGTGACCATTCCCGAGAGGTGCCAGGCAAAACCTGGCTGAATCTCCGTGCGCAGCGTCCAAAGCACCAGCAAACACACCACGGCACCGAGAAAAACATTCAGCTGATCCGTACGGCCCAGGCGCCGCCAGTCGGCCCAGCGCAGGGCACGACTGAGGGACCACGCATACAGCGCCCCGAACAACCACAACCAGGACGTGGGGAAAAGTTCGCCAGAGAATTCCATAAATGCAGCGATACCAACAAAGCCTGGAGTTTAACCGATGCAATACCGCCCGCTGTGCGATACGGGGATTGACGTCAGTGTCCTGTGTCTCGGCACCATGACCTTTGGCGAACAGAACACCGAGCAGGAGGCCTTTGAGCAGCTCGACATGGCGCTGGACAGCGGGGTGAACTTCATAGACACCGCGGAGATGTACTCCGTGCCACCTCGTGAGGAGACCATGGGGAGCACCGAGCGCATCATTGGGCGCTGGCTACACACGCGCGGCTGTCGCGACCGGGTGGTTATCGCCACCAAGGTGGCCGGTCCGGGGCGGGACTGGCTGCCGTACGTCCGCGGCGGCGGCAACCGACTCGATCGTGGCAACATTCAGGCTGCGGTCGAGGGGAGCCTGCGCCGCCTGCAGACCGATTTCATTGACCTCTATCAGCTACATTGGCCAGACCGGCCGACCAATTTTTTCGGGCAACTGGGCTATGTGCACGAGGACGATGTACAGGCGACACCTTTGCTGGAATCCCTGCAGGTCCTGGGGGACCTCGTCAAGGCCGGCAAGGTGCGTCATGTCGGCGTATCGAACGAGACACCCTGGGGATTGATGCGCTATCTCGCCCTCGCCGAGCTGCATGACCTACCGCGCATGGTCTCGGTCCAGAACCCCTACAATCTCTTGAACCGCACCTACGAGGTGGGCATGGCCGAGATCAGCCACCGCGAGCGGGCTGGTTTGCTGGCGTACTCGCCGCTCGGCTTCGGCGTGCTGTCGGGCAAGTACCTGGGCAACAGTCACCCCCCGGGAGCACGCCTTACGCTGTTCCCCAGCTATGAACGCTACTCTGGCCCAGCTGCGGTGACGGCCACAGCGGACTACGTCAGCCTGGCGCGGGATCACGGCCTGGACCCGGCGCAAATGGCACTGGCCTATGTCAACAGTCGCCCATTTCTGACCAGCAACATCATCGGTGCAACCACAATCGGCCAATTGCGCGACAACCTGGGCAGCGCCGATCTCGAACTTGGCGCCGATATCCTCGAAGCGATCGAAGAGATCCATCGGCGCCACCCCAACCCCAGTCCATGAGCGAGAGAGGGTTCGTGATCAAGCCGCTGTCCCAGGAGTCATCACGCTGCATGGCGCATAGACGCCAACGAAATGCCAGCAGCGTGCGGCGCCGATGCGGTTTTACCTGCCGGTTCAAGCCGTCGACTTTGGGGCCGATATGCTTGCAGGTAGGAAGGTCGACGTACGCAAACGTAAATCACAAAGCTATGGCTCTAATGCCCAGGTAAGCCCGGGAGGCGAATCATGATCACGCAGTTCGACATGACCACAGGCGACGTGATGGAAAACGATCACGAACAGCCGACGCGACATCCCCAAGAGGCTGAGCAACGCGCCGCGTTGCGTCTAATGACCGTGGCCGAAGCGACCGAGATTGAGGGCGTCCGCACAACGCTGTCGCCTGACAGCGCCACGCGGCGGTTTGCTCATTGGCTTGCCAGGCCGGCCTGAACTATTAGCCGAATAGGATCGCCACGCCTCACTACCCCTCTGCAGGTAACCGGTACCCTGGCTGCAGCCGCACGCGAATACGGCTATCCACGACCTCCAGGGCCAAGGGCTCCAAAGACTGGCCCACGCAGGGGCCGCGCAAACAGTACCCGTCCTCGGGGCGAAACAGAGCGCCGTGGATCGCACACTGTATGAAGCTGTTGTCGAGATCGAGAAATTGATTGGGCAGCCATTCGAGCGGCGCGCCAGTATGTGGGCAGCGATTGCGATAGGCCGCCAAGATCCCGCCTTTGCGGACTACGAACAGGCGCTGTGGCGGCTGCGCGCCCAGCATCAACTCAAAGCCACGCGACCCCGGGTCGGCGATATCATCAAGGTCACAGAGTTCGTAGCATGACGCAGTGGTGCTCACTGACCGAGCTGTTTCAGCTGATTCAACAGAACATTGAGCAGATCCTCGTTGCCCATCACGATGGCGATTGCCCCCAGCAGCAGCACCAGCAATGCGGCACCGGCCAGTCCCGCCAGCCAGCGACGGGGCTTGGCCACATTGGCCATTCCAATCGGCCGACTGCTCGGCCGCAGACGCTCGTCGCGCAAGTCCGTAACCTCCGCGTCTTCCTGCACGCGGATCAACGCCTGCTGCAGTTGATCGCGGGCCTTTTCTGCCTCACCTCGGCTCGCCAATGCCTCGTCGGCCTCGGTCTGCGCCTTCTCGAGTTCACGACGCATCTCGTCGAGCTGGCGATTCACATCCTCCAGACCGTCTTCGAGCATATGCTGCGCCTGCTCGGCCCCGGTGAGTTCCCGCTGGCGCTCACCGAGTGACGACTCCAGGGTCTCGATGCGCTGCCGCATCACCTCGTAGGATATCGCCTCACGACCATCGGCCTGCTGCAGCCGGCGTTGCTGCGTCTCCGCGGCTGCGAGCTGTTCTCGCATCTGGGCCACATCGCCGATCGCCCGATCCCGCACCATCTCGAGTTCTGCCCGCAGCGCGATGAGTTCCGATGCATTGTCGTCGGGTTGACCCGAACGGGCCTGGCCGGCACCTTCGGCGATAACGCCCCTCAACTCTTCGACTTCACTGTCGCGCATCGCAACATCCGCCAGCAGCGCGTCCCGCTGTTCGCGCAGCGCCTGCTCGTCGCCCTTGTCACTGGCTGCGAGTTGCAGAGTCTCACGCTCCGCACTCGCCGCTTTCAATGCTTCGCTAAGTTCGGCCTGCTCCGCGCGCGCGGTTGCCAGCGCATGCTCACGTTCCTCAAGCCGCTGCTTGATTTCCAGCAACTCTGCGCGCAGCCCCTCCATGGCCTGTTCGCCACCCGACGCCTGTTCACCAAGCTGCGACTGCAGGGAGTCGTTTTCTGCGCGCAATTGCTCCAGTGCTGTTTCCATCCTTTCCGCGACCTGCTGTGCCTGTTGGTCAGCGGCAAAGAACGTCTGTTCCGAGCTGGCACGGACTTCCTCGGCCTCGGCAATGGCGGCGTCCAGGCGCCGCTGTAGATCCTCGACCTGCCGCTGCGCCTGGTCCCGTCCGGCATCGGCAGTCGCCAGTGCCGCCTGTTGATCACCCGCCTGTTGGCTCGCGTCCTGCAAGCCAGCTTCCAGTTCACCGATCCGCGCGTTGGCCTGCTGCAGCGCCTCCAACCGGTCCTCGCCGGCAGCGGTGAGGCGCGACTCCAGGCCCGCATTGGCCTCCCGCAGTTGCACCAGTTCCCTGGCCGATTCCTCGGCCCCACGCTCGGCCTCCTCCAGCGCACGCTGTTGCGCCGCGAGCTGCCCTGCTGCGCCCTGCTGCGCTTCGTTCAGCAGGCCTTCAAGCTCGGCGATCCGCGCCTGCGTCTGTTCCGCTGTCTCACGTGAGGCCTGGCGCGCATCGTCGAACTCGGTCTGCAACGCAGTGTGGTCACTGCGTAGACTATCCGCCGCCGCATGGGCGGCGATCAAATCCTGCTCGGCCTTGACCTGCAGGGCCGACAGCTCTTCACGTGCCTTATCCAGTTCAGCCTGCAGCTGGCCGCTAGACTCGGCAGACTGTTCCTTGATCTGCGCGAGTGCGCGACTGGAGGCCTCCGCCGCCTCCCGCAGTTGTTCCTGCAATGCGTCGCGTTGTTCGGTCAACTGCGTCATATCGGCACGCAGCTGCTCAGCGTTCTGTCTGGCCTCTTCCTCCTGGCGGGCGAGCTGCTGTTGAAGCTCGACTACCTCTGTCTGACCGGTCTGGAGCTGATCGAGCCGGTCGGCCAGCAGCGTGCCTCTGGCGGCCTCGGCGTCGGCCTGCGCGGCCATCTTCTTCTGATAGTCCTCGAGATCCTGCCGCGCCTCTTCCAAATCCAGCTGCAACGCCGTCATCTCTTCTTTGAGTTCGCCGCGTTCACGCGCGTTTTGCTCGCGCTCCTCTTCGCGGTGCCCCAGCACCTCGTTGAGTCGTTCGGCCAACTCTTCGAGGCTGCTGTTGGCCGACTCGGCGCGCTCGCGCTCACCGATGAGTTCACGCTCGGCCTTGGCCAGCCTTGCCTGCAGCTGTTTGTCCAGACCCTCGATCTCCAGCATGCGATCACGCAGCGAGGCGCGCTCGCTCTCGACTTCATCGAGATTGCTGGTCAGCTTTTCCATCTCGGCGTAGGCCTGCTGCTGCGCAGCCAGGGCCTCACGCTTTTGCGCCTCCGTTTCAAGCAGTTTGCGGCGCGCCTGGTCCACTGCATGCCGAACGTGCTCGAGATGCTGCTGGCGTTCTGCTGCGGCACTCTCCTGATCGCGTTGGACCAGGTGCAGGCGCTCCTCGAGCTCCTTGGCCCTGCGCTCTGCCTCGCGCACCTGCTCCTGTACGATCGCAGCGTCGGCAGGCTCCATGGCAGCTTGTTCTTGCGCGGGTTCCTGCTGCGCGACAGCGGCGCTGCTGTTGCCCTTGAGCACCGAGACATCGAACCCACGCTCGGCCAGCAGGAAAGCGCCGGCCATTGCCCGGCCCCCGCTGTTGCTGTACAGCACGTAATGCCGATCCGGCGCCAGGCTCGAGGTCTGATAACGCAGCGACTCGAACGGCAGATTGATCGCGCCGGGCCGATGCGATTCATCGAATTCGTCGCTGCTGCGCAGATCCAGCCAGACCGCGCCCTGCGCCACTTTTTTCTCCGCCGCCTTCGAATTGAGCCGCTCGAGCAGCGGGTCCTGGATCAGGTCGAGGAAATCGGCCTTGCTCAGACGCAGGACTTCACCATCCTGCAGCATACTGACCGTCGAGTTGCGTGGGGTATCCGACAGCAGGGCCTCTTCACCGAAGGCATCGCCGGGACCCAGAGTGGCGAGCTCGACGGGCCCCTTGCCGTCCCCAGCATCGCGCCTCACGACCGCGCGTCCGCTGGTCAGCATGTAATAGAAGTCACCGGAGTCTCCCTGGCACACCAGATCGCTGCCCTTCTCGACTTCAACCTGCTCGACACTCATCATGACCCGCTGCAGATTGGAGGCGGGCACCTGCAGCAGCACCGGCGACTGCAGCAGCATGCTCATCCAGTCATCTTCGGTGGCGGCGTCGAAATCCTTGACCTGGTAGTCGACCGTCTCGCTGCGTGCCAGCAGATCGTTCAAGCGGCGACTGTCGATACGCGCAATGCGCACAGGTGATTTGGCACGCGCGGAATAGCTCCTCGGGATCTGATGGGCTAGCGGAAAACGTGCCGTATCACTCCCCGCCTCAATCGTCTCCACCGCCTTACGACCGTTAAGCAGAGCGACGTTCCCTTTCAGCAGGTAGATATGTTCATGGTCGGTATCCCCCTGTTCGAAAAGCATTTTTCCCTTGCCTAAAGACTCGAATCGGACCTCGTCGAGGAGTTCGCCAAGAGCCTCTTCCGGCAGGGTATGCAGCGGCACCAAGGCGCGCAGGCGCGCCGTTCCCTCATCGCGCGGATTGTCTGTCGTACGAGTGGCTGTATCCATTAGAAAATGCTGACCCCCCATGGCGCCGGTGGATCCCGGTGCGCTTCACTGCTTATCGGCCCCTGGCATAGCCTTCTTGAACGTTTCCACTGCAAGTCGATGTCCCGTGATGCGAAAAGTGGCGCTAGATCAAAATCGGTGTCTCAGGGACGGCATGCACGGCGGCCTCAGACCGCCTGGCAACATCGAGTGCTTTGGCGCACAGAGGCAACCCATCAGGGCGCGCAATTGCCTTTCGTCCGCAGCGCCGCCGTATGACAACCGCACGCGTCTGGCAATCATGCGGCAGTAGAAGCCGGTGACGGATCGTGCAGCGACTCCGAGGGTCCGCCTTCTGTTCTCTCGTGGGATCATCAGCCTAGTTGGAGGATCCAATTTTTCGATTGAGGGCGTAAAATACGGCATTTCCATGTACTGAAGCCCTTTCTTCTATGCTATGTTTTGCGCGGTTTCCCACCAAGTGAGCAGGAGTCAACTATGGCAGTCAAGAAGAAGGCCGCGAAAAAGACCGCGGCCAAGAAAGCGGCAGTCGCCGCGCCCGCAGTGAAAGCTATTACCGCAAAGCAGACAAAAACGCAGATCGTCACCGCAATCGCGGAATCCACCGAACTCTCCAGGAAGGATGTCGCCGCGGTCTTTTCAGCGCTTGGCGGCATGATCGAGGCGCACATGAAGCGGCGCGGCTCCGGAGAGTTCACGATCCCCGATACCGGCGTCAAGGTCCGTCGCGTGAAAAAGCCGGCCAGGAAGGCACGGATGGGCCGCAACCCGGCCACCGGTGAGCCGATGAAGATTGCCGCAAAACCGGCATCGACCGTCGTCCGCGTGACTGCCCTGAAGGCACTCAAAGACACGATCGCTTGACGTCCGACGCGCTCGCCAGGCCAATCGAAAAAGCGCCGCTGCCGCGGCGCTTTTTCTTTTTCACTGCGGCTGGCGGAGGATCAACTGATCATCGCGCTGTGTGAATTCCAGCTGCTTGAGAAAACTCATCCCCAGCAGCACCGGGCTGCCGGCAGGCATCGAGGGCACAATCGAGGCGCGCACCTCTTGCAGATGGATGCTGCCCAGCCCCACCTGATCGAGCACAGTCTGCCAAACCGCAACCGGGCCGTTGGCGGTCTGACTGATGCCGCCGTTGCGTCGGTCCAGCGCCAATCGCTCCGCCAGGGCCTCGGGCACCGCCACGTCCGTCGCGCCGGTATCGAGCAGGAAGGTCACGCGCCTTCCATTGATCAGGCCATCGGCCACATAGTGCCCTTGTACATTGCGCTGAAGCACGACCTCCTCGGACCCGTCACTGCCGGTCTGGACCAGCGGCGTTGCGTTGGGGTTGAGACGTGATTCAAGGACATCCTGGAACACCAGCGTCAGCAGCACGAGCCCGGCGATCCACGCCATAAGCAGCATGGCGCGGCCGGTGCGCTGAACTCCAGGCTGATCTGGCTGTTGTGACATCGACTTGTTACCTTATGAAATCCAACAGTTCTTTTGGAGCGGGTCTTGTCCACGAAGTTCAGGCCGATCGATTCTCGGGTGAACGCATGACGACAGGTCGCCAGCTAATCTATATCCACGACCCCATGTGCAGCTGGTGTTGGGGATTCCGACGCACCTTCGAGCAACTGTGCGCGAACCTACCCCAGCACGTGTCAGTCACGCGGCTGCTCGGTGGGCTCGCCCCCGACAGCGACCAGCCGATGCCGGCCGATATGCAGATGCGACTGCAGCAGACCTGGCGTCGTATCCAGCAGCGCATTCCGGGCACGCGGTTCAATTTCGACTTCTGGCAGGTTTGCGATCCGCGGCGCAGTACCTGGCCGGCGTGCCGCGCAGTGATCGCCGCACGCGAATTCGATAGGGCACTCGAGACGGCGATGATCACCGCTATTCAACGTGCGTATTATCTGGAGGCCAGGAACCCATCGGATAGCAATACCTTGGTTTCGCTTGCCGAGCATCTGGGCATCGGCGGCATGGCTTTCGCTCGGCGCCTCGACGCGCCGGAGACTCAGGCGACACTCGCCGATGAAATCGCGCGGGCGCGCGGTATGGGCGCCGACAGCTTCCCCAGCCTGCGTGTGCAGATGGGGGATAGCCTGTGGCCGGTGCCGCTGGACTATACCGACGCGGGCGTGATGCTGGCGACCATACAGGCCCTTAGCGACACCTAGTGGGCCAAGTGGAAAGTTCTGTAACGCTCAGCCGCGCCACAAGCATTGTGGGCAAGGCGCAGTCCGCAGGGAATGGCAGGCCCTTTCCAAGGACTGCAACACAGCCCACGATGCTTGTGGCGCGGCCCTTAGGGAGCCGCTGAGCGAGCGCGACTCGGTGTTGCGTTTCTTGCCAAGGGAGGGGCCATTGCCTGCGAAACGCGCCTTGATTCGCACTCGCACAGTGGCTCTGAGTGTTACAGAACTTTCCACTTGGCCCACTAGCAGCCTGATCGACCCGCCAATGCGAAAAACCGGGCTGGGCCCGGTTTCTCTGTTCAACGCAGCTGGGAAGGACCATAGCCCGGAGGAGGCATGCCCCGCTGGTACATGGGCATGGGTGGAGCCATCGGCCGCATACGACGCATCTGGCGTTGTTGCATGTCACGCATCAGCTGGCGGCGGTAATGCACAATGGCGCTCTGTCCATTGGCTGCGACATCGTACACGCGCCACTGCTCGCTCTGCCGATACAGACGGAAGTCGAGACGTGCCGGATAGGTGCCGGGGTTGAGGATCGCGACGGATACCAGCGCGGTACGGCCATCGTTGCCGGCACGCGGCGGCAGGAAACGCACCTGCTGGTCATCATAGCCTTCCAGTTTTTGCGCCATCTTGGTCAGGAATGTGCGCTTGATATCCTCGGCCATTGCCTGACGTCGCGGTTCATCGAGGTTCTCAAAGAGCCGACCGCCGGCCGACCTTGCCATATAATCGAAATCGAAGTAGGGCGCGATCTCGCTATTTAGAAAGGCGGCCAGCGCCTCGGCCGAGGGTCTCGCGTCAGCATTCAGAAAAGCCAGCAGCCTGTCGACGCCGGCGCGCAGCACCAGTGCAGGATTTCTTGGCGGTGCGACCGCCAGAGGCCCACGCACACCCGTTACGGGTGTCGATTCATACTGCGGTACGGCCTGCGCGCCGCCCATCACTAACAGAGCACCCACCAGCAGCCATTGAGCTGATTTCATTGTTGTCCTCCCCAGTTGAATTTTCATCGGAAGCTTCCCTGTAGCCTGAAGATCTCACCAGCGGCGGGGCCGCTGCAATCGTGGCAGAGATTGCCAAGCCGCGCCGCTGATTGCAATGCGGAGACCCCACTCAGGTGGTGATCTCGCGATAGATGTCGGAGACCTTGAGCGGGAGCTTGGCGACATCATCCAACACGGTGTAGTTGGCGGCGCCGTACATGTGTGGCAGATAATCCTGCCCCTCGCGATCGATAGTGATGCAGTAGGCGTGAATACCTTCACGACGCGCCTCGAGGAGCGCTTGGCGGGTATCTTCGATGCCGTACTCGCCGCGATACTCCAGATCGTAGTCGTCGGGTTTGCCGTCGGACAGGGTGACCAGCAGTTTGGTACGCGCCTCGATCTCCTTTAGCTTATGCGCCAGATGGCGGATCGGCGCGCCCATGCGCGTGTAATCCTTCGGCTCGATGCCACACACCCGGCCGATTACCAGGTCGTCCCAGGGATCATCGAAACCCTTCACGCGGAACGCCTCGCAGCGCTTGCGGGTCCAGCCGGAGAACCCATAGATGGCATAGCGATCACCCAGGGTATTCAACGCCTCGGCCAGCAAGATCAGTGCCTCCCGCTCTGCCTCGAGCAGCGCCTCTTTGGCCCGGTTGGCGAATTGAAACGCCAGTTCGGTGTTGGTGGCGGCGGCGCGGCGCGTCCACTCGAGGACGAAGTCCTGGCGATCACGTGGCATCCCGGCCAGTACCGCCGCCAGCTGGTCGGTGCGGATGAACGTAAATTCGGCCTCGAGGTAGTCATTGAGACGCGAGACGATGGTGGTGGCGTCGAGGGGCTGTCGGCTCACGGGCAGTGGCGGTCTGTGGCCCGCCGGAAGCGCGAACGTCCGCGAACGCTATCAACAACTCAGCGTGAGCACGACCTCTAGCCTGCGAATCCCACCGCAGTGGCGCCGGAAGATATTAGGGCGTCGGCGCATTCACGCACGCCGGTCGGCGGGAAACTGAGTGACATTATCGAACGGCACTCTGCTGCGGTTGGCCTTTTGCGACGGCTTACCCATCAGATACCCCTGGCCGCGTGCGAAGCCGGCAGCGCGCGCTGCATCCAGAATGGCATCGTCCTCGATGCCCTCGGCGACCAGCTGATGCCCCGAATCGCGAATCATCTGGGCCAGGTGAGTAACCATATTGCGCTGCGTCTCATCCTGCAGCCCCTGGACGAGGGTGATGTCGAACTTGACGACGTCGACCGGCATGCTGGCGAGGTAGCGCACCGAAGAATAACCGCTGCCGAAGTCATCCAGTGCGATCTCAAACCCCCGTTGCCGTAGCTCGGTCAGATTGTCATTGGCAAGTCCGATCTGGGTGATCAACGCCGTCTCCGTTACCTCGAGCATCACCCGGTAGTCTTTCAGAAACGCCTGGAATCCGCTCAACCAGGTGCACACCTGCTCATGCACGACCGTCGGCCCAGACAGATTGATCGAGACCCCGGTGCCAGGCTGCAACCTGCCCTCACGCAGATCCGTCAGCACGCGGCCTATCGCGGCCCGGTCCAGTTCGACTTCGAGGCGGCGCGCCTCTACCACGGGAAAGATATTCGACGGCTGAATCAGCTCTCCGTCTTGGTGTATGCGCACCAGCGCCTCATAGTGGCAGATAGTGCCGTCGTTCAGATCGACGATCGGCTGATAGTGCATCGTCAATCCCGTACCGTAGATCACGGCATCGTATACCGCCATGTTGACCCAACTCGAGAACAGGCCCTCGGAATCGCGAGCCAATGCCTCGGTGAACATCACGACACTGGCGTGACCCGGGCGCTTCGCGCGGAACATCGCAACATCCGCCTTCCACTGCAGGGTCTGCAGGTCGTCGAGATCATCGACCCGCGCATTCGCCAGCCCGGCACTGATTCGCAGGGGCTCGCGAATCCCCAGTTTGCCGAAATCATAGCCGACGATCTTTTCATGACAGCGCTCTGCAATACGCAGGGCCGATGACTTGTCGCAGTCGAGCAATACCACCGCAAACTCATCGCCACCAATTCGGAAGAGTTCTTCACCGCGGCGCAACACGGAGTTGATACGGCTGGCGATAACCTTGAGAACCTGATCGCCGATGCTGTGGCCATAAGAGTCGTTGAGTGCCTTGAAGTGGTTGACGTCGAACAGGGCGAAGCAGACGCCCAGGTCTCTGTCGCCCAGGACCTGAGGCAGGTTCTGCATGAACTCATCGAAGGCACGTCTGTTCTTTGCACCCGTCAGTGCATCGTGGTGCGCCATCGCCCAGAGTTCCTGGCTCTTCTCCTCGAGGCTGGTATGCACATCGGTCAGCTGACCCTGGTACACGTTCAACGATTCGCGGATTTTCTCCATCTCGGCGATCGGCAATACCCCCCCCAGCGAGTCGAGCATCAGGCCGCCCGGGCTGTCTTTCAGCCGATCGATATGCGCCGATATCGCGCGTAGCGGACGCGCGATCAACAACACCAGGGCGGGGAACAGCATCAGCGCAAATACCCCCAAGATCACGCTCAGGTTCAGGATCGCGCCCGACAGCATCGCGGACACCGCCTCGACCATCGGATTGTCGCGCAATTCAAACTGCACCGCAGATTGCAGCTCCGGCCAGGTAAGGCTCGTCCCGTTGCCGCGGGCAAACTCGATGGTGCGTGGGTTCAAGTAGCGATACGCATGCCGCTCGCGCATCTGATCGACGAAGCGAATACGCATGCCCACATAGCCCCGCGGCCCCTGACCGATTGCACCGCTGCGCCCGAAAACCGGTCGAAAGACCAGCAAGGTCGGTTCGCTCGAGGAATAATCGACATAGGCAGGAGGAGGCGGTGCAGCAACCTGGTGCGGCATCGCCTTGTGGCCCAGCTCGGCCAACGCGAGGCCCTCGCGATCATAGACCTCGGCGTCGACCACCTCGCGCGGCAGATAATCGGAATTCTGCAGGCGCTGATCGCGCCAGAAGGCGTAGTGGCGCGGCGACCGCAGCTGTTGGCCGACCTCTTCCCATGCGGCGAACCGCTCGACCGTGCCCTCGGCATCCTGACGAAGGTAGTCCATGACCTCGCCGATCTCTTCGCGTGCAGCCGCCAGACTGGTGGCCTCCATTTCACCGCGGACGCGCTGGAACTCGCTGTAGGTGAAGGCGCCGTAGCCCAAGAAGGCGAGCAGCACCAGACCGACCATGAAGACTGCGTAGCTGCTGATGGACAAGCCACGTTGTGCCCTATCCATGTCGACTCCCTGCGATCAAATGCAGCACGCGATCGAATAGATCGGACGCGTTGGCGAGATCCAGTAAATGGTTGGCGCCGGCCACCGCGTGCACGCTGACGCCGGCGTCTCGCAATGCGGCCAACCAATCTCTGTCGATGTCTTTGTCCCGGTCCCCGAAGATCACGGTGACCGGCATCCTGCCGTCGGCCACTATCTGTTGCATGCGGTCCCGACCCCATTCGCTGTAAGACAGAAAGGCTGCAGCCGTGGTGCTGTAAGGGTTGCAGAACTGCAGTGCATAGACATCGAGGGCGTTATCGCTGCGGCGCAGTGCGTCATGCGCGTGTTTCCGCATGGCGCTGAAACGATCTGCGGCCTGCTCTTCGCCAAAGTACGATGGGCTGACCAGCAGCAACTGGTCGACGGCCAGGTCGGGATGTGCCTCGAGCAGTGCGGCCAGCTGAACGCCGCCGCTCCCGTGCCCGATCAGGATCGGTGGCTTCCCTGTGCGTTTGCTCAACCAACCCGCCCAGGCATGCAGCTCGGCCACGTCCTGCTGCATCGAATGGGTGTGGATGGCGGCGCAATCCAGACCCTGCTGGCGGCGGTCCAGACCGAGGCTCAACGAGGGCGTAAGTACACTGAAGCCTTCACCGGCGAGCCCCTCCGCCAGGCGCCGAACGGCGGGGAAATCGTGCGTCTGCAGCCAGCCGTGCAGGATCAGGATCGCCGGCCTGTCGACGGCCCCGGGCCAGTACTCGGCCTGGGCGGCCCGATCCTGGGAGATCGCAAGCTCCATTCGCGCGCTGCCCGCCTGGAGTGTTGTCGGCAGCCCAATCAGCAGCAGCCAAACAATCAGCGAGGTTAGGGGCACTTGCTCTCCCAAACAATCAAGACATTTTTCTAACCCGCTAAACAATAGCTCATTTTTTTAATTCGTACACCCCTATGTCTTATCGCCGGGATCACTGCGGCCGGGCATGGGGCCGCGACCCTGCCAGGCAGAGTGCTATGACGACGGGGAGAAATGAGGCGATTCGGAACGGCCTCAGGCCAATTCCATGGGCGTGGCAGCGCGGCCTTGTATGCAATGGTGGGGCGAGATCTAGTCGGGGATGGCGTCGTCGGCGTTGTCGAAGCTACCGTCGGGGCCGGCACTGCGCAGCTCGTATTCCTGGGGATTCGCGGTCGCCGCGGTGCGCTGATAGCGATAGATGTTGCCCCAGGGATCGAGCCAGGGCTGGGTCCCGGCCGGCGCTGAGCCCGCCACCTGGATGCCATTGTCGTTGGTGTAGACATTGACGTCAGCGGGCGGCGTATAGCCCGCGGGCTCAATGGCCGCCAGACTGTTGTCCAGCGCGAGGTCGTCGAGGATCAGCTGCATCTGCCGGATGTCCTTCAGCGCCGTGCCGTAGCGGGCCTCGACGACGTAGCCCTGGTACAGCGGTACCGCAATCGCCGACAGGATCGCGAGGATCGCCACGGCGATCATGATCTCGATCAGGGTCAATCCGGTCTGTTTCCTCATCATGGCCTCACCTCCTGTAGCTTGCTGCCCGGCGTTTGTACCGAATGATGGCACAACGCGAGTAGCTGAACTGCGGCCTGCTCCGCCGCCGCTCCGATAGCCCCGCCGCTCCTGACTGCCGGTCAGCCGCGCGCCACCTCGACCTGCGATGGGCATACGGCTGATAGCGTCCCGACGGGGCGACATCTTTAATCCTGCAAACTTTGAGGACGCCAGCCGCCACTCAACCGGGGGTTCACCCGAGGCATTCCGGCATGGGGCCCTGGTGGGGCTCAGATGGGACCCTTCAGCAGCACCGGCAAATCGTTGCGATAGGCGGCCTCAAAGACGGCGATCTCGTCGCCGTCCGGCGGGCGTTTCTACGCTATGCACTGAATCGACCGCACCATGCCGGCGACTTTTCTTGCTCTGCATCGGCACTCTAGGGGCAGCACCACCACCCTGTGCCGACGTCGGGTTTTTTTGGCCCTGCGCAAAGAAATAGCTTCCAATTTTGATAACCATAATATTCGCATGTGCTGATATTTAGAATTTACTGAGGAGAGAGTCATGAAAAAACTGACACTTTCACTGCTGGCAGCGATGCTTATCGCGGTTGCTGGCAGCGCATCGGCCTGGTGGGGCAACTGGGGTGGCTATGGCTGGAACCCCTATGATCCCTGGGATCCGCGCTTTTGGCTCGAGGAGTTCTTCGGCGGCGGTTACTATGGCGGTGGGCCCTGGGGCTATCGCGGGCCCTGGGGCGGCTGCGGCTATCCTTATTACGGAGGCTATGGTTACGCCCCCTGGGGCGTGTATGGTTTCGGTTATGCCCCCTGGGCAGGTTATGGATATCCGGCCCATAGTGGCTGGGGCTACCCCCTCTATGCGTCCTTACCGGCGCAGGTCACCAGCACCACCGAGTAATCGTCAACCATGTCGTAAGACCCGCGCTAGACGCGCGGGCCTTGCTGCATGACCGGGGTTTCCATAGCCATTTTCGAGGCGGGCGGCGTCTCAACAGATTGAACGGTGCTGCGAAAGCGGGAGTCGGGTGTCACCCATGGATGATCCGGTCGCCTGGATAATCATCATCGCGTTCTACGCCCCGCTGCATTTTCTGCTGCCGGTACTCGTGTTGTTCATCACCGGCAACGAAGCGGAGGTACTGCGCAGAGAGCTGATTAGACACGCGCTGATTGACGCCGGCGTGTCTATGGCCGCGGCCTTTGCGCTCGTCATCTATCTGGTACAACAGGGCGATTTATCGGTCGCGATGTTCATTCTGCTGCTGTCGATAGCCTTCCCGTTCATCCGCATCTGGCGCCATCGGCGCGAGATTACCGACTGACAAGATCCACACACAGGCCGGGCGGCACGCATGCCACTGGGTTAGGCACAACCTGCAAACGCGTCCCAAATACCAATAGTCCTGGACTGCTGCCGTCAAATCTCTGAGCCACCCGTTGTTTCATCACGCATCTGCTGTTCTGCCTTCGCGTTGCGCGCCTCGATCTCGGCCTTGGCACGTGCCTCCCAGGCCTCTTTGCGTTCCTCGACGCGCTTTTCCCATGCGCCGCTCTTTTCCGGGATAGTCTTTTCGCCGAACAGCGCCTGGCGCATCAGTTTGTTGCCCAGCTTTATTAAGGCAACATTGTCTTCGGCGACCTCGGCATAGGTCTCGGCCGGCAGATCATAGGTGGCCTTGAAGTTGTCGCTCATCACGAAGCGACGCAGCATGTCAAAATTGAACGAGGCCATGAAGAACAGCTGCAGGCTCATCTCACTGGGCTTACCGACACCGGGTCCACCCGACTTCTTCTTCAGGATGAGCTCATACCAACTGCGATTCAGCGCGTCGAATTCCTCAACACCTTGCTCCTTGCGATAGTCGCGCAGGGTGATCTCGCGCGGCTCCTGATGGCCCTTGCAGTGATCTTCGCGAACCAATGAATACTTCTGCTTTGCCTCATAGGTGTCCTTTTCACGCATATTCAACAGCGCAACAGGATAATAGCGACAGACCGTTGGGCGATCCTGGTAGACGCTGCAGCCATTGTCGCCATCGAGGAATAGGCAAGCGCCATCGTCGTCGGTACGCAGCTTGATTCCGGGGGTGCCATCCGCATCCAATTCGAAGGGAACGGTGTGCTGGCTCACAAACTGTTCGGAATTCATCCCGAGGCGCTTCTGCAACCGCAGGACGTCGTAAGGCGCCAAAGTGACATCGGCATGCTTGCAGCAGGCATTGAAGCACGAGATACCCTTGAAGCAACTGAACTGGATGACGCTGTCTTCCGTCAGCAATGCCGGGACGGCGGGGCTGGCGAACTGCTCGGGGATGTCGAATTTCTCGTCGCTCATGAAATCTTCCCTCGACGCTACCAAACGCCGCATTGATTAGCGTAAGTTAGAACGGTAGCGCATGACGGCAGGCCACGCGGGGCGAACATTATAAGGTTTTTCTGATCTAGCAGCCTGAAACCATAAAAAAACCGGGCGCCTAGCGGCGCCCGGTGGAGCAGTCTCTCTACCCTCGAACGGGGCTTATTTGAACAGCTTCGACTTGTCGACCAGGTCCTTGTGGGCGCGCTTGAAGCAGTTCCAGGTCTTGGTCTCTTTGTCGTAAACGGAGTTTACAAAGCAGTGCCAGTTTTCTTCGTCGATGAAGTTCTTGTCCATGCGATAGTAGAAGCCTGGATAGCGGGTTTCCTCACGAAACTGAATATGTTTCATATGGGCTTCCGCCGTCAGAACGCGGTGGTAATTCTCCCACGCACGCAGCAGCTCGTGAAGATCCTTGGCACGCATCTCTAGCGCGTCTTCCTTCAGCATTTCAAGCTTCTGCTCGGCCAGATATAGCATATGCTCATTGGTGGTGTAGTAAGTCGACACACCCGCGACGTACTCGTCCATGATTTTCTGCAGACGGAACTGCAGCATACGCGGCGTGATGTAGTTAGGGTTGACGTCGATCGCGGTCGAGTAGTCCTTGTGCTCGAGGAAGTTGCGCACCGGACGGTAGATCTCTTCGATCAGTTCGTCGACCGTGGTATCGAGTTCCGGCTGATGGTCTGTGCTGTCCATCACGAACTTGACCATCGACTTGGCACACATACGCCCCTCGGCATGAGAGCCGGACGAAAACTTGTGGCCGGAGGCACCCACGCCGTCACCGGCTGTGAACAGACCCTTGACAGTGGTCATGCCGCGGTAACCCCAGTTCCAGCCTTGCGGGAGGTGGCTCGGGATCCTGTCCCTGTCGGGATGCTCTTCGGAGGTCGGCGCGCCGACGTCGGTCGGACCCGATGCCCAGATGCCACAGCAGCCCGAGTGCGAGCCGAGCAGGTAGGGCTCGGTCGGCATCAGTTCGGAGTTCTTCTTCTCCGGCTCGATGTTCTCACCGGCCCAGATACCACACTGCCCGACACACATGTCCAGGAAGTCTTCCCAGGCCTCGGCCTCGAGGTGCTTGACCTCGCGCGGCGAAAGCGTATCACGCAGGTTCGCCAGCGCGGTGACGGTGTCAATCCAGATCGGACCGCGACCCTCGCGCATTTCCTTCAGCATCAGGTGGTTGCGCAGGCAGGCAGCAGGCACTCTGGTCTGGCCGTACGGGGGATAGTCCTTCAGCAGTTCCTTGTTGGTCTCCAGGTAGACGTCGCCGTACGCATTGGTGGACTTTGCCTTAAACAACAGGAACCAAGCACCGACCGGACCGTAACCATCTTTGAAGCGGGTCGGCACAAAGCGGTTCTCCATCATAGTTAGCTCGGCACCGGCCTCGGCGGCCATCGCATAGGTGGAACCGGCGTTCCACACTGGGTACCAGGCGCGGCCCAGGCCTTCACCGACGGATCGAGGACGAAAGATGTTCACACAACCGCCGGCGACCAGCAGGATGGCCTTGGTCCGGTAGACGAACAGCTTGTGCTCGCGAATCGAGAAACCGACCGCGCCGGCGATACGGTTCTTGTCATTCTTGTCGTTGATCAGCCTGACAATAAACACATGCTCCTGGATACGCTCGCCACCCAGGGCCTTCTTTGCCGCCTCGGCGACGATCCACTTGTAGGACTCGCCGTTGATCATGATCTGCCATCTGCCCGTGCGGACCGGCTTGCCACCGTCCTTTAGCGCCGTCATGTCTTTCGAACCGTCGTGACGCTCGCCGGTCTCGTCGGTCTTCCAGATCGGCAGGCCCCACTCTTCGAACAGGTGCACCGACTCGTCGACGTGACGCGCCAGGTCATATGTCAGGTCGTCGCGGGTGATACCCATTAGGTCATTGGAAATCATGCGGGCGTGATCCGCCGGGTCCTGTTCCGGGCCGATATACGTGTTGATAGCGGACAGACCCTGGGCAACTGCGCCGGAACGGTCCAGCGCGGCCTTGTCGACCAGCTTCACCTTGATGTCAACGCCCTGCGCTTTAGCAGCCTCGAGCCACGGGCCAATCTCGTAGCCGGCACCACAGGCAGCCATGCCGCCGCCAACGATCAGTATATCCACCGCTTCTTGGACGACGTCGGGTTTACCGAATTCAGCCATTGTTCGTTCCTCTTCTCTTAATCTCGGTTGTCCGCACGAAAGCGCGCGATTACTTCGCGATCAGCTCGTTCGGATCGCCGGGGCGGAAACCGTTGCATTCGACAAAGAACCCGTTGTCTTCGATCTTGCTGATGTCAGCGGCCGGCTTGTCGCTGTAAGGATCGATGGAGCCTTCCGGCGTGGTGCGGATCGGGAACTTGAAGCGCTTCAGGCTGCCATCGCGGAACTTGATGCTCCACATGATGGAGTCCGTGCCGCGCAACGGTAGAACCGACCCTCCCAGCGGAACGATGTCTGCGTACGGACGCACCTCGACGGCATTCTGCGGACAGATCTTCACGCAGCAGTAACACTCCCAGCACTGCTCCGGCTCCTGGTTGTAGGCCTTCATGGCATGCCCGGTCTCGGAACCGTCCATGTCCAGCTTCATCAGGTCGTGCGGGCAGATGTACATGCACGCCGCCTTGTCCTGGCCCTTACAACCATCGCACTTGTCAGTACGCACAAATGTCGGCATCGATGAGTCTCCTGAATTCAGACTGCGGTGTTAACGCCACTCGCAAGCGGCAGTTTTCGTAGAAGTGATCGGGTGGCACCCATGCGCCAGCCGTGCAGCTTCTGATTGCTTGGTCCTTCCTGTCTGACGATCCGGCATTCGGACGGCTGACGAGTCGCCAGGCGATGTCTGCAATGTGCCTTGAGCGCGGCTGCCCAACATGGGCCCTGGGGATGGTAAACATAAAGAGAGTGGGGGGGAAAGGCCAAATAGTTTTAGGGCCCGCAAGCATAGATAAGTCTTATTTCTTTTTCTAAAACTCGAAACCAAGGAACTGTTTTTCCTTACATTTTCTATTCAATACCCGAACCGGCCGGTATATTCCCCCGATTAGCTGGACAAGCCCATGACAGAACCAACGGACACGAACAACGCGGCAACAGAAAGCGGTCCCAGCGTCCCAGACGCTGAACTGCTGATCGCCCCGGGTTGCGCCCACTGTGGGGCGGTCCTCGCGGCCCTGACGGATCTGGTCAAACGCGGAGACCTCGGGCGCCTGAACGTCGTTCACCTGGGCGCCCACCCGGAGGCCGCCGCGGCCGTAGGTGCGCGCAGCGTGCCGTGGATCAGGATGGGGCCATACGAACTCACCGGGGCCCACACGCAGACCGAACTGGCGAGCTGGGCGCGGCGTGCCGGCACCCCCGAAGGACTGCGCGCCTATCTGCTGGAGCAGCTGCAGAGCGGGCAGCTCGACAACGCGATCGCCGCCTGCCGCCGCGAGCCGGCGTTCCTGCCGCCACTGCTGTCGCTGTCGGCCGATCTAGACACCCCATTTGCGGTCCGCATCGGCGTCGGCGCCGTGCTGGAGGATCTGTCGCCCGACGGCCTGCTGCGGGGACTGGTCGATCCCATCGAAGAGCGGCTCTCGCGCAGCCCGCACGCCCAGGTTCGCGCGGACGCCGCGCACTTCCTTGGTCTCACCGGCTCGTCGCGCGCGCGCGAGGCGCTCCGGCGGGTGTCCAATGACGAGAACGCGGAGGTGCGCGAGATCGCGCATGAGTCCATGACCGCGCTGGACAAAACCGCGCGATGATCTCGACCCCCCGAGGAGGCGAACAGGCGCGGCCTCGTCCGTTACACTGGCTGCGCCAACGAACAGGAAGCGACATGGTGTCGATACCCGATCGCGATCAGCAGATCATCCGAACCCACGCGGCATTCATCTGCCAGGCAGTTGAATGCATCCAAAATCCGACGGCGCGGCAGAGGCTCGACAATCTCCTGCGGGTCGCCGAAGACAACGGCTGGACCGCGCTCGTCGCTGCCGTCCGGCGGTTTGCCACCGGGCGGCGTGAGCTCGATGCGCTCAGCGCACTCGACGAGGAGGACCGGGTGATCGCCCAGGCGATCCTTCAGGGGCTGCAAGATCCGCGCACGCTGCCCGACCCCACCACAAAAGGTGATCCGACGTTGGCCGCACCTGGCCTTGCGCAGATGATCCATGCAGCGGCCACCGGCGACGTCCAGGCTCTGACCCTGCTCAGCCAGATGGCCGAGCAGATGAGCAAGGTGGGTGGCGATATGCGTCGGGTGGCGGCGGTGATCCGACCATTGGTGAACGGCGAGCGCGACCCTGACAGTCTGTGTGAACATCTCGACACGCGCGGTCGACAGCTGGTGCTGCAGATCCTCGAAGCGCTCGGGAGGTTGGACCGTCATTGATGAACCCGCTGCGGCATTTTCTGTTTCTTGGCGCTGTTAACGGTTTTCTCGCCGTGGCCTTCGGGGCATTTGCCGCCCATGGTCTGAAAGACCTGCTGAGCAGCGGTCTGCTGGCGGTCTTCCAGACCGGCGTCGAATACCAGGCCATGCATGCATTGGCGCTGCTGGCGGTCGGGATCCTCGGGGCCCACAGCGCGCAGCTCAAGCCGCTGCAACTGGCCGGCTGGGCGTTCGCGACCGGCATTCTGCTGTTCTCCGGCAGCCTGTACCTACTGGCGCTCACGGATGCACGCTGGCTGGGCGCGGTTACCCCGTTTGGCGGCGCGGCATTTCTGCTCGGCTGGGGCGCGCTGGCCTGGCATGCGCGCCGTCTCTCGATGTGACCGATACCGAGAACCTGAGCAACCGGGTCCTGAAGAATCAGCGCCACCTGCAGAAATGGGCGCGACGCGAGGGCATCGAGGCGTATCGGCTCTACGATCGCGACATCCCCGAGTTCCCACTCGCCATCGACCGTTACGCGGACTGGCTACACGTCCAGGCGTTCGAAAAGAGACGCCCGCTCGGTGCCAACGAGCTCGACAGCATCCGCGAAGGGCTCGCCGAGGCACTGCAGCTGCCGCAAGACCAGGTGATCATCAAGCACCGGCGTCGGCAGCGTGGCTCGTCGCAATACGAAAAACAGCAGGGATCGGCGCCGTCATTCAACGTCAACGAACGTGGATTGAGCTTCGAGGTCAACCTCGGGCGCTATCTCGATACCGGCCTGTTTCTCGACCATCGCGATACCCGAAAACTGATCCGCGGACGCGCGAATGGCACCAGATTTCTGAATCTGTTCGCCTATACCGGGAGTTTCACGGTGTATGCCGCTGCGGCCGGTGCAGAAAGCACGG
Organism: Chromatiaceae bacterium; assembly: GCA_024639005.1. Taxonomy (GTDB): domain Bacteria; phylum Pseudomonadota; class Gammaproteobacteria; order Chromatiales; family Chromatiaceae; genus Thiosocius. The sequence continues at coordinate 78,915 of JAHEJD010000003.1, forward strand.
TGACGGTCGACATGTCCAAGACCTATCAGGCATGGAGCCGTCGTAATCTGCTGCACAATCGGCTCGAAGACCCGCGTCACGATTTCGTGCAGTGCGATGTGTTCCCGTTCCTCGAACGCATGCGCGGCAGTCGCGCACGCTTTGATCTCATCGTTCTCGACCCGCCGAGCTTTTCCAACTCGAAACGCATGCGTGCGTCGTTCGACGTGCAGCGCGATCATCCCGACCTGCTGCGTGGGACCTTGGGGCTGCTCGCACCCGGTGGTGAGCTCTTCTTCTCCAATAACCGGCAGGGCTTCCGACTGGATCAGGCGGTAGCCGAGCTGGCCGATGTGAGCGAGATCACCGACCAGACGGTCCCGCGGGACTTCTTACGTCATCCGCCACACCGCTGCTGGCGTATGCGCAGGGACTGAACTATCCATCGCACTGATATGCGGCTGAGACCTGACGTTGGCGGCTGTCGGCGGCCAGTGCGATACAAGCACATGGCGCCTTGAAAACAGACGGCCCGTCCAGGAATTCGCCGGCGCCGCGAACCAATCAATACCCCGCTTTCCCCATCCGGGTCACGCAGACTACTATCTCGCCATGTCGACCAGCATGCTGATTATCGAAGACGACCCGGCCCTCAACCAGATGCTGACGCTGCACTTCGAGGACCAGGGTTTCACAGTGCATAGTGCCGACCGGTGTGCAGTGGGCCTCGAGCTAGCCCGCGAGCATGCGGTCGAGCTGGTACTCCTGGACCAACAGCTGCCTGACGGTGAGGGCATCGAACTCCTGCCGCGCCTGCGGGAGCTGCAGCCCATGGCCGGGGTGATCATGATGACCGGACAACACGACCTCGAACTGGCGATCGAGGCGATCAAGTCGGGCGCCGCCGACTTTATTCACAAACCCCTGCAGACCGCCTCGCTGCAGGCGACCGTCGACAAGGTCCTGGCAGGCCATGCCGAAGAGCCTGAGCACAGACCACCCGTGCGCGATCGCCCGTTGGGCGACCTGATCGGCCGCAGCGAGGCCATGCTCGAGGTCAGTAAACAGATCGCACTGAGCGCGTCGAAGACCGCGACCGTGCTGATCACGGGCGAATCGGGGACCGGGAAAGAGGTCGTGGCGCGTCTGATCCATCAGCACAGCAACCGTGATGGCCCATTCGTTGCGGTGAACTGTGCGGCGATTGTCGACACATTGCTCGAGAGTGAGCTGTTCGGCCATGAGAAAGGCGCCTTTACCGGTGCGGAGCGCAGCAAACCGGGGAAATTCGAGATGGCCGCGGGCGGCACGCTGTTTCTCGACGAAATCGCAGAGTTGGCGCAGCCGCTCCAGGCCAAACTGCTACGCGCACTGCAGGAACGCACCATAGAGCGCGTGGGCGGCACCACGCCGATCGCGGTCAGCGCACGCATTATCGCGGCGACCCATCGCGATCTGTTCGCGCGGGCCGGTACCGGCGAGTTTCGCGAGGACCTGGCCTACCGACTCAATGTGCTCAACATCGAACTGCCAGCGCTGCGCGCGCGCCGCGAGGATATTCCGCTGTTGGCGAGTGCCTTGCTTGCAAAGGCGGCCCGGCAGAATCAACAGGCGCCGCCGGCGCTGTCCCAGTCCGCGGTCGAGCTGTTGCAGCAGTATGATTGGCCGGGCAATGTGCGCGAGCTGGAGAACGTCCTGACGCAGGCCATGGTCTTGGCCCGAGATGGCCAGATCAGCGAAAGCCACCTGCGCTTTCGACAGGCCCCAGAGGCGACGATCACAACGGCGGAAACGCCGGCCGCCACGCAGCCGTTCGCGCTGCAGTCGCTGGAAGAGGTCGAGGCCGCGCATATCCAAAGAGTTCTCGACCACACCGGCGGCCACAAAGGCCGCAGTTGCGAGATCCTCGGCATCTCGCGCCCGGCGCTGGATCGCAAGATCCAAAAGTACTCGCTGAGCCTACCGAACCGCGACTGACGACCGGGAACCAGCCTGCAAATCTCACCGTTTTTCGTCGCGAGGGTGTCGAGACGCCGCCATGGCGGGGTGCACGCAGTGAAAGACGGTGAAGGCGTAGCTGACACTACGTCGAACCGGCTGTAGCGAGTACGCCCCGTCAGGGCGAGTGTATCGCCGCCCGCAGCAGGAAATCGGTGAGATTTGCAGGCTACAAGCCCGTTATCGACGCAGACGGCACCATCACAATTCGTTACAACCTCACATGATTTAACGATTCGTTACAACGAAGCGTTGAATATTCATGCCGTGAACTCGAAAATACTCTATGTCTTTCAATTAGTTAATTGATGGCATGTGTTCTGCTAAGTGGTTTGGCATCGACACAAACCGCTTGCAGAAGGAAAACGACATGACTGCCATCGCACTAGCCCATACCGCCACCCTGACCGCTGACGTAGGCCAGTCGAGCTCGAGCCGCGAAAACGAATTCAATGCGCTAATCGCCGTCTACATGGACGACCTGTATCGCTATGCCTATTGGCTGAGCAGCCATCCTGCGGTCGCTGACGACCTGGTCCAGGAGACCTTGGTGCGCGCCTGGAAATCGATGGACAAACTCAACGACGCCAAGGCGGTAAAGGGCTGGCTGCTGACTATCCTGCGGCGTGAGAACGCACGCCGCTTCGAGCGTATCCGCCCACAGGAGAGCGCGATTCCGACCGAAGAGCTGGCCGCAAACCGCAAGGACTATGACACCTCGACCGAGGCCTTTGTGCTACGCGGCGCGCTGGAGCAGCTGCCCAAAGAATACCGTGAACCCCTGTTGATGCAGGTGATCTACGGCCATTCGCAAAAAGAGATCGCCGCGCACCTGGGCATCTCGGTCGCCGGTGCCGGGACCCGATTGTTTCGCGCCCGCGAAAAAATGCGGGAGTTGCTGTGACGGCGGGAACGCTCGCGCGCGGGCCGGGAGCCCGCTGAGACGGCGCCCTAGCGGGCGCCGTCGAGGGCCTTCTGCGACCGTTTACGAAAGACACCCATCTCTTTGGCCGCCTGTGCATCGCCCCGCCGCTCGGCGACCGCGATACCCTGATCCAGCACGTCGACCGCCTCATCGTGATTCCCGGCCGTGGCCAGCGCCTTGCCCAGCATCTTCCACGCCGCAGAGTATTCCGCGTCGAACTTGAGCGCCTCGCGCAGGTGCGCAATGGCCGCATCCGCGCGGCCAATCTTTAGAAACTCGTTACCCAACGTATAACGCAGCAACGCGCTGTCGACGCCGCGCTCGAGCATCCCGTGCAAATTTTCGATCATCGTCATGGCTAAGCCCTCTACGCCACCTTCGCCCCAAGTTTGAACGCCGGCGTTCAGTCTTGTTTCAGACATTTACAGGGTAGAAATCATCGCGCATCTTTCGCGAGGACAGCGCATGGAAAACTCACTTTTCATTATAAGAACAGGCGTGTGTCTCAAGAGACCACAAGTGGGCTGCGTCAGGTCTTGAGATAGGTGTAGCCCTGCAGGCCGGCCCTCAATTCCCGATAGTAGCTATCGACATAGGGAGCGCTGATACCCTGTTCGCGCAGTTTGCGCAGATAAGATTCCAACATCTCTTCCGGGTCGAAATGGACGTACCGCAGGAGTTCGTCGACGGAATCTCCGCGCTCCGGCTCGGCGAGGCGGTAGTGCCCATCGGATCCCACAATGACATTCACCGCATCGGTGTCGCCGAACAGGTTGTGCATGTCACCCAGGATCTCCTGATAGGCGCCGACCAGAAAAATACCCAAGAGATAGGGCTCCCCCGCGCGTTCGGGGTGTAACGTCAGGGTGGCCTCCACGCCGTCCTGATCGACATAACGCGCGATGCAGCCATCCGAATCACAGGTCAGGTCGTGCAGCAGGCCCGCCTGATTCGGCGACTCATCGAGACGGTGGAGTGGCATCACCGGAAAGATCTGATCAATCGCCCAGACGTCCGGCAACGACTGGAACAGGGAAAAATTGCAGAACACCCGGTCAGCGAGCAGTTCGTTGAGGGCGTCCAGCAGCTCGCGGTGCCGGCGCGACTCCGGCCGCAGGATGGCCTTGACTGAGCGTGCAACGGCGAAGAACAGGGTCTCGGCGAGTGCCCTCTGCTGCAGGCTCATGTCGCCCTGGGCAAAGCGCTCGCTGGCCTCGTCGAGCAGGTGCCTGGCGTTCTGAAAGCTCTGCGTCGGCACACTGTCGTGCAGGCCATCGAGGACGTCGCCCAGTCGCTGCAGCAGGTCGTCGCCCTCTGCGATTACACCGGGGACCTCGGCAAACGGGGCCTCGCGCTCAATGACGTCGGTGATCAGGACCGCATGATGTGCCGTCATCGCGCGCCCCGACTCTGTGAATACCATGGGTTGCGCCAGGCCGTGCTCGGCACACACCCTGGCGATTGGCCGCAAGACCGCGTCTGCGTAGGCCACGAGATCGTAGTCTGCCGAGCAGTAGTGCTGTGAGCGACTGCCTTCGTAGTCGATACCGAGCCCGCCGCCGACATCGATCGCGCGAATGTCCGCGCCCAGGCCGTGCAGCTCGACAAAATAGCGGGCCGCCTCACTGATGCCGCGGTGAATATCACGCAGGTCCGGGATCTGCGACCCGATATGCGAATGCAGCAGGACCAACCAGTGCAGACGGTCCTGGGCACGCAGGCGCTCGACCAGATCGAGCAGCTGTGGCGCCGACAGACCGAACTTCGACTTGGTGCCGCCGGAGTTCTGCCACTTCCCCGAGGCCACCGCCGCCAGCCGCACCCGCACCCCGAGCAGTGGCTCGATACCCAGGTCCTCGGACTCGGCGATCACCAGGTCCAGCTCGCTCGCCTTCTCGAGCACGATGTGGACCGCATAGCCCAGGCGGCGGCCGATCAGCGCCAGGCGAATGTACTCGCGGTCCTTGTAGCCATTGCAGACGATCACCCCGCCCGGCGGCGCGCTGGCCAATACCGCCATCAGCTCCGGCTTGCTGCCGGCCTCGAGACCGATACAGTCACCGCCACCGGCGACGATCTGTTCGACGACGCTGCGCTGCTGGTTGACCTTGATCGGATAGACGGCGCGGTAACCCCCCGAATAGCCCAGGCTGGTCGCCATCGCCGCGAAGGCCTCGCACAGGGTCTGCGCACGATGCTGCAGGATGTCGTTGAAACGCACCAGCACCGGGAGACGCAGATCACTGGCGGTCAACTCGCGTGCCAATTCATACAGGTCAAGGTCTGCACCCTCTGCATGCCGTGGGTTTACCGTGGCATGGCCACGTTGATTGATCCCAAAGTAACCCTCGCCCCAGCGACTGATGGCATATGTCTGCGGCACACTGAATACTTTGGCTGGCATGGCGATCGCGCTCCACTGGCTGCCGAGATTATCCGGGATCCGCGGCGGAAATGCCTAGCCTGGTAAGAGCGCGCATTGGTGAAGACAGGGTGCGCCGCAGCGCATCGCCAGTATCGGTGGCAGCGGATCCATCACTTTGCGCGACGCGCTGAAATACCCGGAGGTCGATCAGACAATGGCGCGTGACACCGCGTGACATTTCCCCGGGGCTTCGTGAGTCCGATAGCGACTCACGCGCAAGGCTTCATTTGCAGCGGCGTCGGCTGGATCCGACGCGTGGCAGTCACACCATGCCTGTCGCTGTTGGGTCCCCCCGACGCTTCAGGGTCAGAAAACTGCAGGCGTGGGGGTTACGGGCGTCGGCTGCGTGCCGTTCGCGGGAGGTCTCCTCCCATTCTAGGCTGTCATAGGCCGGGAACAAGGCATCGCCCTCGAACTCTCCGTCCACAAGGGTCAGATACATGCGCGAGGCCAGCGGCAGCGCCTGCGCATACAGGTTCGCGCCGCCGATGACCATGATCTCCGCGACATCGCCGACCAACGCGATCGCGTCGCTCAGCGAGTGCACGACTTCGGCACCCTCGGCCCGGTAGGCGCAGTCGTGGGAGAGCACGACATGTGTGCGATGCGGCAGCAACCCGGGCAACGATTCCCACGTCTTCCTGCCCATGACGATCGGCTTGCCCAGGGTCAGGCGCTTGAAGCGCGCGAGATCCGCCGGCATCCGCCACGGCAGCGCGTTGTCGCGCCCGATCACGCGGTTATCGGACATCGCTGCAATGATCGACAGATTCGGCAAGGGCTCCATTAGTAAATGATAACAGTGCCGAATCCTGCCGCACGCCCGTTAGGCAGCTTAAGCCCAGGCCAGCTGGCGACAGATTACGCCTGCTCGTCGTCCGCGAACAACTCCTCGTCGGCCTCGATCATCATCTCGATAATCGCCTCTACCTGCTCTGGCGCCTCTTCAGACATCGCCAGCAGCTCCAGACCGTCGACTTTCAGTTCATCGCTCATCGTCCTCACCCGATATAACAGTATGTGTTAAATTGCTTATACGCTGAGCATCGCGGGGCCGATCGGCCTGCGGCCGCGAGAACTTGATATGCGTCGGGGCGCGCCCCGCCTCAGACGGCTATCGGGGCCTTGATGTGCGGGTGATACCGATAATCGCTCAATGCGAAGTCGTCGAAATCGAAGGCGAACAGATCTTTGACCGCGGGATTCAACGTCAGTGTCGGCAGGTCGAAAGGCGTGCGCGTCAGTTGCTCATCCGCCTGCTCGAGGTGGTTGGTATAGAGATGCGCATCGCCAAGGGTGTGAATGAATTCACCGACCTGGAGCTCGCAGGCCTGGGCGATCATCATGGTCAACAGGGCATAGCTGGCGATATTGAACGGCACCCCCAGAAAGATGTCGGCGCTGCGCTGATAGAGCTGGCACGAGAGCCTTCCCTCACAGACGTAGAACTGAAAAAAGGCGTGACAGGGCGCCAGCGCCATTCTGCCGCTGGCCACATTGGCCTGGGGTGACAGGCCCTCGTCCGGGAGGTCAGCGGGATTCCAGGCGGACACGATGATCCGGCGCGAGTCCGGGTTGCTCTCGATCTGCGCGACGACCTGAGCGATCTGATCGATGTGGCGGCCGTCCGGGGCCGGCCACGACCGCCACTGATAACCATACACGGGCCCGAGGTCGCCCCCTTCAGCCGCCCATTCGTCCCAGATCCGGACGCCATTCTCCCTGAGGTAACGGATATTGGTGTCGCCCTTGAGAAACCATAGCAGCTCGTGGATCACGGACTTAAGATGAATCTTCTTGGTCGTCACCAGCGGAAAACCCTGGCGCAAGTCAAACCGCATCTGGTGGCCAAACAATGACCAGGTGCCGGTGCCGGTGCGATCACCCTTGAAATCACCGAACTGGCGGACGCGATAGAGCAGATCGAGATACTGTTTCATGTCGTGCTGTGTCTTCGGTAAGCGACCATCAGCAGCACCAGTCCAAACACCACCATCGGCGCCGACAAGAGCTGTCCCATGGTAACCCATCCGAAGGCCAGGTATCCGAGATGGGCATCCGGCAGGCGGACAAACTCCACGGCGAAACGGAACAGTCCGTAACACAGCAGAAACATTCCGGACACGGCCATGCTGGGCCGTGGTCTGGCGCTGAATACCCACAGCAGCAGGAACAGCGCAACCCCCTCCAGGGCCGCTTCATACAGCTGCGTTGGGTGCAACAGCGGGGTCAGCGGGCTGCCGGGCGGAAGCAGCAGCTTGTCAAAACACAATCCCGGGTGGCTCGCACAAGAGACCTGCATCCCCCAAGGCAGCTGCGTAGGTGCCCCCCATAGCTCGCCGTTGACGAAGTTGCCTATCCGACCGGCCAACAAGCCAACCGGGACCAGCGGCGCGATGAAGTCGGTCAGGGCAAAAAACCCGATATCCCTGCGGCGCCCGTACCACCAGACCGAAAACAACACGCCCAAGAACCCCCCATGGAATGACATGCCGCCTTCCCAGACGCGAAACATCTGCAGCGGATCCGCGAGCCAACTGTCGTAACCGTAAAAAAGGATGTAGCCGAGGCGACCTCCAAGAATTACACCGAGCGCGGCGTAGAACAGCAAGTCTTCCATCTGCGGCGGCGAAATCAAGGCCCCCGGCCGACTTGCACGCAACCGCCCCAACCACCAGGCCGCGGCAAATCCGGCGAGGTACATCAAACCATACCAGCGGACCGCAACAGGACCGAGCTGGACGGCAACGGGATCGATTTCCGGGAACAGCATGGCGCGCGATTCTAGCAGCTCCCGGCGCGTGTCTCCCCGTCCGGTTCGCCGGCATAGACAGCCCGGATAACCACCAGTAGTCTTCACGATGACATTCCGGAGCTCGGCATGCGCCCGCTACTCAAGCTGTCTCTGCTGCTCTTGCTGCTCAGCCCAATTGCCATCGCAGCAACCCTCTGGCTGGCATTGTCCACCACCCCGCTGGTGACGCAGCACGCCATGCTGTCGCACCAGGATATTGCCCGTGCCAAGGCGATTCTGCAGAGCAACGACCCACGCCGACTAGCGACCGGCTCACGGCGTACCATTGAGCTGAAAAGCCAGGATCTGGATCTCGCTGCCGACTACCTGCTCCAGACCCTGGCCAGCGGCAATTCGGAACTGACACTGTCCGCGAACCGCTTAGATCTGCGTATGACCCTGCGGCTTCCACGCCTGCCTGCACGGCACTTTCTCAATATCGATGGCAGTATCGAGGCCGTCGGCGGACGGCCAGTGATTCGCGACCTGGTGATCGGCGAGGTGCCAATCCCCGGCGGGCTGGCCAATTGGCTCGCCGAGTACCTGCTGCGCGGTGCTCACGCTGAAGCGCCTGAGAATTTCATACAGGATGTGATTGAAGGGCTCGAGATTTTCCCCGATCGACTGCGCCTCACCTACCGCTGGCATCCGCAGCTGCTGGAGCAGGCGCGCGATACCCTGCTGACCGGCGGTGACCGTGCCGCGTTGCGCTACTATCACGACCTTTTAGTTGCACTGCAGTCGCAGGGCGTGGGCCGAACCGGATCTGCGGTGGCGTTGCTTCAATCGATGTTCGCAGCGGCGCGGACCCGCTCGCAAGACGGGGACCCCATCGCCGAGAACAAGGCCATGCTCACCGTGCTCGGCACCTGGGCCAGCGGTCGCGATATCGCAAATCTGGTCCCTGGCAACCTTGCCAGACCGCAAAGGTTCCGCCTCAAGCTCGAGCGACGGAGGGATTTTGCCCAGCACTTTCTGTCTTCTGCGGCCCTTGCTGCGCGCGGTGACACCAGTCTGTCGAATGCTGTCGGCCTTTTTAAGGAGATTGTCGATATCGATCGCGGCTCTGGTTTCAGCTTCACCGACATCGCTGCCGATCGCGCCGGTACGCGATTCGGCGAACTCGCCACTCGCTCAACCGAGGACGCGCGCCGGGTGCAGCGCCTGCTCGCCGACGGGGTCGAGGAAACCGCGATCATGCCGCCGGCCCGAGATCTACCTGAACACCTCAATACCCAGCGCTTCCAGGAACTCTATGGGCATGTCGGCAGCCCTGCCTATCAGCTCGTCATGCAGGACATCGAGCGCCGAATTGCGGCCTGTAGCCTGTACCGTCTTTGAGGCGGATTCAGGGGTCCTGATTGCGCGAATCAGCCGTTAATTCCTGACTTTCTGCAAGTTCTCAAGTTTCCCCCCCGGACGCCGTTAGCTAAGCCACGACACCCTTCAGCAAATTTATCGCGAGAGTTGGTTATGAGGCTTTTAGGCATGAACGGAACGAAGGTCATCCCGCATCATTTGCGGACTCTCGGGGAGCGCCTGCGCTACCGGCGTCGCCAGATGGGATGGACTCAGGAACAGCTCGCTGTGCAGGCCGGCACCAACCAGGCCGTCATCCAGAAAATCGAGAATGGCAAGAGCCTGCGCCCCCGCAAGATCGATGAGATTGCTTCAGTCCTCGATGTGAACCCCGCATGGCTGATGTTCGGTGATGAGAAGGCGACCCCGCTGACCGACGAGGCGCGCGAAGTAGCGGAGATCTGGATGACCTTGAGCGAAGGCGAACGCGAACGCGTGCGCAGCGACATGCGCCTGCTCGCCAGCCGCCGTATGTCCTCCTGAACAGCGGCTATAGCGTCGGCAAAACACGCAGAAAAAAGGCCTTCAGATAGGCGGTTTCCGAAATCGCGGGATGGATAGGGTGATCGGGACTCTGTTGACCTTGCTGCAAAAGCTGCAAAGAGCGATCACCATGCCGCGCGGCCTGCTGCACAATTCTCAACAACTGATCCCGCTGCATGTGAAACGAACAAGACGCCGTCACTAGGATGCCATCGCGTCCCAACAGACCGAGTGCTGCCTCGTTGAGCCGCCGATAGGCCAGCGCACCTTCTTTGAGATCTTTTTTGCGCTTGATGAAGGCCGGCGGATCCAACACCACGACATCAAAACGCTCGCGCTGCGCACGCAGGTCGCGCAGCAACTGAAACGCATCCCCCTGCAGGTTATCGATAAGGCCTTCCACCTGATTTAGCCGGGCATTGATGGTCAACTGCGCCAAGGCCTTGGTCGAGACATCGACAGCGGTCACTGCACTGGCTCCGGCGCGCGCCGCGCGCACGGACCAGGCGCCGGAATAGCTGCAGACGTCGAGCATGCGCTTACCGCCCACATAGCGTACCAGTTGATCGCGGTTGGCGGCCTGATCGAAGAACCAGCCGGTCTTCTGTCCCTCCGTCAGCGAGACCTCGAAGCGACAATCACCCTCGTCGAGCGCTACGGCATCGGGCAAATCGCCATGGACGAGTTCTACATAGCGGGGCAACGCTTCGAGTTCACGCACCGCACCGTCGTTGCGCAGGATCACGCCGGACGGTCGCAGTACCTTGACCAGTGCGGTCACCAGGGCTTCGCGCTGCAGCTCCATCCCAGCCGTTGTGATCTGCACCGCGAGGTAATCACCATAGCGGTCCACGACCACCCCCGGTACGCCATCGGCCTCGCCGAACAACAGCCGATAATACGGCCTGGCATACAGGCGTTCGCGCAAGGCCAGGGCGACTTTGATGCGGTGCACCAGCAGTGAGGCATCGATCGCCGTCCCCGGCGTTCGGGTCACGATACGCGCACAGATCAGCGAGCCTGGATTGACATAGCCCCGTCCCAGCCATTTGCCCTGGGCGCTCTCGACATCCACCGCCTGCCCCGGCTCAAAGCCTTTCAGTGGCGTCGCTACACTATCGACCTCGTTGGAATAGATCCATAGATGGCCGGCCCGCAGCCGTCGGTCCTGATTCTTCGCCAGGCGCAGAAGACCGTTCATTTCTGACCCGTTGCGCTCAAAGCTCATCGGCCGCGAAGGTGTTGCAGGCCGAAAGCGTGCCCTGCTCCAGCCCGAACTTGAACCAGCGCACGCGCTGCGCCGAGCTGCCGTGGGTAAAGGATTCCGGGGTCACATAGCCCCGCGACTGCTTCTGCAGGCGGTCATCACCGATGGCACTCGCCGCATTTAGGCCCTCTTCGATGTCGCCCTGTTCCAGCAGCTGCCGGCTGCGGCTCGCGTGGTGTCCCCAGATCCCCGCAAAACAGTCCGCCTGAAGCTCCTGTTTGACGGCCAGTCGATTGGCCTCAACCTCCCCCAGGCCGCGCTTGGCCTTCTGGACCTCGGCAGAGATCCCGAGCAGTGTCTGAACATGATGGCCGACCTCATGCGCCACCACGTAGGCCTGAGCGAAATCACCGGGTGCGTCGTGTCGTTGCCTGAGGTCGTCAAAGAACCCCAGATCGAGATAGACCTTCTGATCCCCTGGGCAATAAAACGGCCCCATCGCGGCCTGGCCGAGGCCGCAGGCCGAATTCACGGCTCCGCGGTACAGCACCAGGCGCGGTTCACGGTAGCTTTTGCCGCCCGCCTGGAACAGGCTGTTCCAGGTCTCTTCGGTGTCGGCCAGAACGACTGACACGAATTCGACCATCTCCTTTTCCTGCGCGCTCTGCTCGATCTGTCCGCGAGGTTGTCCCTGCGTGCTGGGCGCACCCGTCCCTGCCAGCCCGCCCAGCAGATCCCCCAGCCCGGCGCCGCTGAAGTAACTGTAGGCGCCGAGTGCCAACACCACGGCCAGCGTGCCCTTGACGCCGAGAAAGCGGAAAACTACTGGCAGTACTCGCAGCAGACCGCCACCGCTACCTCGCAGGCCGCCCAGGCCACCGGCCGAGGAAGCGCGGCGGTCCTCGATGTTGCTGCTCTGTCTCCTACCCTTCCAACGCATGGATTTTTCTCCCGGACGAACGACAAACCGCGGCGGCCGGCGCATCGGGCGCGGTGAAACGCGCGACGCCTCATCTTTATCCGCCCGCCGGCCAAAAGATCTTTAAGTGTAAACCTTTGCGCCGTAGCGGTGCCGCCAACCGCCCTTTCGGGTTAAAGTCTGGCGGAGCTTGCGGAGAGATACATGGCCGACAACGACATCCTGCTCGGCGGGACCGGCAGCAGACAGGTCCGACTCAACGCCGGAATGGCCAATCGACATGGCCTGATCACCGGGGCCACGGGGACCGGCAAGACAGTCACTCTGCAGGTGCTGGCTGAGTCGTTCTCGCGCCTGGGTGTCCCGGTATTCACCGCTGACGTGAAGGGCGATCTGTCCGGCCTTGCCGGGCCCGGCAAGGACAACCCAAAGATCGATGAGCGCCTGCGGTTCATCGGTGTCGAGGGACACGCCTTCGAGGCGAGCCCGACCGTCTTCTGGGACGTTTACGGCAAAAAGGGGCATCCGGTGCGCACCACGGTGTCCGAGATGGGGCCGATTCTGCTGAGCAATCTGCTGGAACTCAACGAGACCCAGGAGGGCATCCTGCAGATCGCCTTCAGCGTCGCCGACGACGAGGGCCTGCTGCTGCTCGATCTAAAGGACCTGCGCGCGATGCTCAACTGGGTGGCCGACAATGCCAGGGAGCTGGAGCGCAGCTACGGGCGGATATCCAGCGCCAGCGTCACCGCCATCCTCCGGCGTCTGCTGGTGCTCGAGGAGGCCGGCGGCGAGATCTTCTTTGGGGAGCCGGCGATACGTATTGAACACCTGATGCAGAACGACTTTTCCGGACGGGGCGTGATCAGCATCCTGGATGCCACCACGCTGTACCACTCGCCGCGCATCTATGCGACCTTTCTGCTGTGGCTGTTGTCCGAGTTGATGGAGGAGCTGCCAGAACGCGGCGACGCCGACCGACCACGTCTGGTGTTCTTCTTCGACGAGGCGCACCTGCTGTTCGACAACGCGCCCAAGGCGCTGCTCGAGAAGATTACCCAGGTGATCCGTCTGATTCGTTCCAAGGGCGTCGGGGTGTTCTTCATTTCACAGTACCCGAACGACGTGCCGGACGAGGTGATCGGGCAACTGGGCAATCGTGTCCAACACGCGCTGCGCGCCTTTACCCCGCGCGACCGCAAGGCGCTCAGGGCAGCCGCCGAGACCTTCCGCGAGAACCCCGCATTCGACACCGAAGCGGTGATTGGCCAGCTGGGGGTAGGTGAGGCGCTGATCTCCACGCTGGATGCAAAGGGCATCCCCAGCATGGTCGAACGCACGCTGATGGCGCCACCGCGCTCCCAGTTCGGTCCCATTGACGAGGGCAGACGGGCCGAGCTGATCAGCCGCTCACCGTTGAACAGCACCTATGAGCGGACCATCGATCGCGAATCGGCGTACGAAATGCTGCAGAAACGCGACCAGGAAATCCGCGCGCAGCGCGAGCGCGAGGCGCAGGCGGCGGCACAGGAAAAGGCCGCAGCAGAACGCCGCAGGCAGGAAGAACGGGCGGCACGTGCCGCGCAGCCGAGCCGGAGCAACCGTCAGAGCGTCGGCGAGGCGCTGGCAAAGTCGGTCGCGCGCACCATCGGAACGACGCTCGGCCGACAGATCATGCGCGGCATCCTGGGCTCGATTACCGGGCGCCGCTGAGCCAGACCCAACCGGCGCCATCAGTCGGAGAAGCCGGAACACCTCGGCGTCTGATCGGAGAATTCCTGGGTACACTTGCGGACCCTTCCGCTGCGTGTATCGACAATCCAGACCGCGTTCTCCGAGGCGACGATGCCCTCGTAGGCCCCCTGCGGCCCTGCGGTTTGCCGGTCCGGCTCGGTTTGCGCCTGCTGCGCGGCGAACAGGATAGCGATACCGATGACAACAACCGACCCTTTCTTCATTGCGCGCCTCCATAGCGGGAATCAATACGGGAAGGCGTCGGCCGCAGTGCCCGTAGTCGATGGCGAACGATCGGCGCCGAACGTCAGAGTAGGCAGCAATGCGTACCGCCGCGCAACAACCCGGTGCGGAATTACCCTTCGCTAAGTCTATTTGTTCCCACTACACCAAGGCTTAAGGTCACGAGATGTTCAGCCAGCGGAATCCATCATGAGTGCAAGGCGCCTGCGCGACGCGACCAGCCCCTACCTGCAACAGCATGCCGAAAACCCGGTGGACTGGTGGCCCTGGTGTGACGAGGCGCTGTCACTGGCAAGACGCGAAGACAAGCCTATCCTTTTATCGATTGGCTATTCGGCCTGTCACTGGTGTCATGTGATGGCGCATGAATCCTTCGAAGACCCTACCACTGCGGAGTTGATGAACGCGCTCTACGTCAACATAAAGGTCGACCGCGAGGAGCGGCCCGATCTCGACAAGATCTACCAGACCGCGCACCAGCTGTTGTCGCGCCGCCCTGGCGGCTGGCCGCTCACGGTCTTTCTCACCCCCGACGACCACAGCGCATTTTTCGCAGGCACCTACTTCCCGCCGCAGCCACGGCATGGGCTGCCGGCGTTTCGAGATCTGTTGCGCCAGATCGAACACGCGTTCCGCGAGCAGCGTGAAGCGATCGATGAACAGAACGACGCACTCCGGGCCGCTCTGCGGCAGCTCGACGCCACGGATGGCGAAGGTGCGATTACCTCCGGCCCGATCGAGCAGGCGCTGGGTCAGTTGGAGGCACAGTTCGACACGCGCTACGGAGGCTTCGGTGATGCGCCCAAGTTTCCTCACCCGACCACGCTACGTTTCCTGCTATGCGAAGGTCAGCGGCGCGATGACCCGGGTGCGCGGCAAATGGCGCTTCACACCCTGGAACAGATGGCCAGGGGCGGCATCCGGGATCACCTCGCCGGGGGCTTCTGCCGCTATTCGGTCGACGAACAATGGATGATCCCGCATTTCGAAAAGATGCTGTACGACAACGGCCAGCTGTTGGCGCTGTATGCAGAGGCCTGGGCGGCCAGCGATCACCGGCCATTGTTCCAAGACGTCTGCGAGCGCACGGCGGCATGGCTGATGGCCGAGATGCAGTCTCCGCTTGGCGGTTATTACTCCAGCCTCGATGCCGACAGCGAGGGTGAAGAGGGGCGCTTCTATGTCTGGAAACCCGAGGAAGTGGCGGGACTGCTGGATCCCGACGAGTATCCTGTGTTCGCGGCACGTTTCGGCCTCGACCGCCCTGCAAACTTCGAGGGCCGCTGGCACCTGCACTGTTTCGTCGATACCGAGGCATTGGCGCAGTCCACCGGTCTCGATGCAGCTAGGGTCCGCGAGCTGCTGCTGAGTGCGCGCGGCAAGTTGCTAGCCGCACGCGCCATTCGGGTACGCCCGGGCCGCGACGAAAAGATCCTGACCAGCTGGAATGCGCTGGCGATCCGTGGCATGGCGGTCGCGGGACGCCTGCTCGACCGGCCCGAGTGGATCGATTCGGCCGAGCAGGCGTTGCGCTACTTGATCGAAAACCACTGGCAGGGCGGTCGCCTGTTGGCCAGCAGCCGTGACGGCAAGGCACAGCTCAATGCCTATCTGGACGACTACAGCTACCTGATCGACGCCATCCTCGCCGTGTTGCAGGCACGCTGGCGCAGCGACTATCTCGACTTCGCAGTCGCGCTGGGGCAACGGCTGCTGGACCATTACGAGGATCCCGAACGCGGCGGCTTCTTCTTTACCTCCGACGATCACGAGACGCTGCTGCATCGGCCCAAACCGCTGGCCGACGATGCCACGCCCAGCGGCAATGGCGTCGCGATCGAGGCGCTGCAGGAGCTCGCGTCGCTGAGCGGCGACATCCGCCTGCAGCGGGCCGCCGAGCGCGCATTGCAGGCGGCCTGGAAGGCCATCGAGCGGGCCTCCTATGCCCACGTGGGACTGCTCGAGGGTCTGCGGCGTCACCTCGAACCCGGCGAGCAGCTGATCATCCGGGGCGACGGACCGAGCCTCCCGACATGGCAACGCGCCGCCGCGGCACCTTATCTGCCCGACCGCACGGTGTATGTAATCCCGACAGCCAGCAGCAGGCTGCCTGAAGCCCTGGCGGCCAAGCGCGCCGTGCCGGGCAAAGTCGTGGCCTACCGCTGCCGTGGCAATCAATGTGAAGCGCCGTTCGATACCCTCGACGCGCTGTGAGGATCCCACCCTACGAGGATACTAGCGGGCGCGTCTCACGCCGCGCCCACCAAAAAAAGGGAATAAAGGCCGGCCATGCGCGTCTTACCCCGCATGAGTGACAAAATATTGAGGCCGTTTGGCGCTTTCGGGCGACGCCGCAGGCTGCGCAGCCAAATCTGTGCGGAGCGGGATCGCCTCTACCGGATAGCCTGGTCTTGGTGCCATGACAGTCACCAGGCGGATGACCTAGTGCAGGAGACGCTCGCACGCGCGCTGGCCCGGATCGACAGCCTGCGCGAGGAAGGCCGACTGCAGGTCTGGTTGACGCAGATACTAGCCAATCTGTATCGCGACCAATTTCGCCGTGCGGCGCCGGAGACCGGCCTGGACAGCGACGACCTGCCGGGTCACGACGATCCGGAACAGGCCGCCAATCGCACGCAGCTGATCGCACGCACGCGGGAGGCAATCGAGAGGCTGTCAGACGAGCAGCGCCAGGTTCTCACCCTGATCGATGTCGCCGGGTTCAGTTACGCCGACACGGCCATTGTCCTGGATGTCCCGGTCGGCACGGTCATGAGTCGTCTGTCGCGCGCACGCCGCCGCATGAGGGAGATCCTCGAAGGCCAGGGCATAGCAAATTCCGACGTCGTACCGCTGAGGAGACCAGGATGAAAAGCGGAGATGAATTTGAACTCAACGCCTATCTGGACGGTGAGTTGAGCAACGACGAGCAGGCGGAGCTGCTCGAGGTCATGCGCACCGACCCAGAATTCGCCCGCCGGGTCTGCGCACTCGGACGCCTCAAGGCGCAGATGCACCTGGCCTATGCGGATCCACCACAGCCGGCCCAGCGCAATGAACGACAGGGGGGTCGCCCATGGTCGGCCGCCGCCGCAGGGCTAGCATTAATGGCCGTAGGTCTGCTCAGTGGCTGGCTGCTGCATGCCGGCGCGCCCCCCGGGTCTGCCGAGGCCCAGCGTTTCGTCGTAGTCGACCCGGCAGGGCGTGGGCAGGCACCGGCGGTCGCTGGCGACGGCGAGCTGCGCGTCGTGTTCCACCTGACCGACGCCAGCCAGACGGTCGCCGGCGAACTGCTCGACGAGGTGGAGGGCCTGTTGCTCGCCTATCGGGCGGATCAGCGACCCCTGCGCGTCGAAGTGGTCAGTCATAGCGACGGCCTCGGCCTTTTGCGCCAGCGCTTATCACAGCACAAACCTCGCATTCACGAACTCGCTACACGTTTTTCCAATCTGACCTTTGTCGCCTGCCAGAACACCATCGATCGCCTGAAGGTCGAACAGGGAATCGAGGTCAGGCTGGTTCCCGACGCCGAGGTCATCGACTCCGGTGTCAATCATGTCGTCAAACGACAAAAGCAGGGCTGGTCGTATATCCGCGTCTAGCCTAATTTCGGCAATTAGCTGCCACAGTGCAGGAGAGAGGAGTTAAATCATGAAACGACTGATGCGTATTGTATTGGCAGGGCTGATCGGCCTGATGGCCTGGGGAGGTGTCGCCAGCGCCGCGGAAGGTGCGAAACAGAAGGTGGTGTACCACGTCAATGGTGACAACCCGAAACAGCAGGCGGGTGCCTTGCGTAACATCCAAAACCACATCAATGCCGTCGGGGCCGAGAAGCTCGACCTGCGCGTCGTGATGCACGGCAATGGCGTCTCCATGGTCCTGCTGCCGGACCACCTGGACAAGGTGAAGGGCTTCAAGAGCGCCAATGCAGACGCGCAGATGCAGGCCAGAATCGACGGACTCAAGAACCAGGGCGTGCAGTTCAAGGTCTGCGCGAACACCCTGAAGGGCCGGAAGGTCAACATGGAAGATGACCTTTACATGGTGGAGCAGGCCGACATCGTGCCCAGCGGAGTCGCCGAGCTCGGGATATTGCAGGCTCAGGGTTACTCTTACATCAAGCCCTGAAGTTACACGGGCCAAGGCCCGAAGTGCCAAAGAGGAATGGCCCGCGTGCGCGGGCCATTTTTTTGCGCCTATCAGATCGGGGCGAACGCTGCTCCCCCAATGGTTGCAGTCGCCCGGCACATGCTTGAGGCCCCTGAACCGTCCTGCGAAATATTTCGTTCGAACACAGGGTCTACTGGCTGATGGCCAAACTAAAATCAGACTTCGACACCCTCGTCAGCGCGCTCTCGCCGGAGCTTTTCCGCTATGCCATGGGGCTATGCCACAATCGCGATACCGCCGAGGACCTGGTGCAAGAGACCTTCCTGCGCGGCTGG
>JAHEJD010000082.1 GCA_024639005.1 Chromatiaceae bacterium
CTGTTGATTGCACTGCTGCCCGGCGAGGGACTGCGTTGGTCGGTGATGCGCGGCGCGGCGCGCCTGCTGTTCCGCCTGGTCGGGGTGCCGTTGCAGGTAGAGGGCCTCGCGCACTGGCCGACACAGCGGGCCTGCGTGATCGTCGCCAACCATGCCAGTTACATCGACGGCGTGGTGCTGGTCGCGACCCTGCCGGGGCGCTTCTCCTTCGTCGCCAAACGGGAATTTTTGGATCAGTCGATCCCGCGCATTTTCCTGCGTCGTATCGGCGCGCTGTTCGTCGAGCGCTTCGACGCCCAGCGCGGTCTGGCGGATGTCCGGCACACGGTGCAGATGGCGCAGGGGGGGCGAGCGCTACTGGTTTTTCCCGAGGGGACCTTCACCCGCATGCCGGGCCTGGGACCGTTTCGCATGGGTGCCTTTATCGCCGCCGCCGAGGCGGGGGTGCCGGTGGTGCCGGTGACGCTGCAGGGAACGCGCTCCATCCTGCGTGGCAATTCGCGCTTCCCGCACCGTGGCGCGGTGCGCGTCACGGTCGGCGCGCCGCTCAGCCCGCCGGGCAGCGACTGGGCGGCGGCGCTGCGGCTGCGCGATGCGGCACGCAGCGAGCTGCTGGCGGCACTCGCTGAACCGGATCTCGAGCAGACTAATTGACGCCCCGGCGGATTCGAGCCGAGAGACGCCGTGAATCCGTCCCTGGAGGCTCGACTGCAACATCCTTGCTGCAGACGCCCTCGGCTCGAACCCCCCGGAGCGCCCCCACATTCCTCACAATTGACGAGGCCATTGGGTGACCCCGATTGACCCCAATGGCACGAGCAGGCTGATCAACCCGCTTCGTGGTTGTGGGTTTGGTCGTCTATATGTGATAAACGATGGATAGCCTACCGGCGGTCGCGACCCAGCAACCGACGCGCGTTGATCCAGAGGGAGATGTCCGGCATGCCAGCCAACGACGATCAGTTTTCCAGCCGTGCCGAGTATTTCGAAGCGCTCGAGGATATCCCGGTCAATCCCTCCCAGGAGCCCACCCTGGGCGATTTGATCCACAGGCGCTTCAATCGGCGCGAGCTGTTGAAGGCCGCCGTCGGGGTCGTGGCGGTCGGTACCCTGACACGCCTGTCAATGGGTGGAGAAGCCGAAGCCAAATCGGCGTCGGACAAGCCTTCGGCCGCTGCGTCCGACTTTGCGTTCGACGAGATTGCGCACGGCGTCGACCAGACCCATCACGTGGCCCCCGGCTACAGTGCCGACATCCTGATCCGCTGGGGTGATCGGGTTCTGGGCGGTGCGCCCCCCTTCGATCCAATGGCGCAGAGCAGCGCGGCGCAACTTGGCCAGTTCGGCTACAACAACGACTTCATTGGGTTCGTCCCGCTGCCTTTCGGGTCAGACAACGGCGACCACGGACTGCTGTGCGTCAACCATGAATATAGCGACGAAGAGGTGATGTTTCCCGGCCACGGCAGGCACGACAGGGCCTTCAGCAAGTTGACACCGGAGTTGGTCGACATCGAGATGGCCTGTCACGGCGGGTCTGTCATTGAGGTCAAGAAAGAGGGTGGGAAATGGCGCGTGGTCGAAGACAGCCGCTACGCGCGACGCATCAATGCGCTCGACACGGCGATGCGCTTGGGTGGTCCCGCTGCCGGACATGCACGACTGCAAACCTCTGAAGATCCATCCGGTACGAAGGTCATCGGCACCATCAACAACTGCGCCGGCGGGATCACGCCATGGGGCACCTACCTGATGGCCGAGGAGAACTTCCACTACTACTTCATGGGCAGCCTGGAGGGCAATCCCGAGAAGGCTAATTACCAGCGGTATGGTGTGCCGGGGAACCGCTATGCCTGGGCGAGGTACCACAAGCGCTTCGATCTGGATGCCGAACCAAATGCGGGGAATCGTTACGGCTGGGTCGTCGAGGTCGATCCGCTCGATCCCAATGCGATGCCGGTCAAGCGCACGGCGCTGGGTCGGTTCAAGCATGAAGGTGCCGAGTCGATCGTCAACAAGGACGGGCGACTGGTGGTGTATTCCGGCGACGATCAGCGTTTTGAGTTTCTCTACAAGTTCGTCACGGACGGGCGCGTCGACATGAGCAATCGCGCGGCCAACCGCGACCTGCTGGATGCGGGCACACTGTACGTCGCCCGATTCGATGCGGACGGCACCTTGAGCTGGCTGCCGCTGGTCCAAGGCCAAGGTGCGTTGACCGCTGACAAAGGTTTCCACAGCCAGGCCGATGTGGTTATCGAGGCACGCCGCGCCGCCACGCTGCTTGGCGCCACGCCCATGGATCGGCCCGAGGATGTCGAGCCCAATCCAGTGACCGGCAAGGTCTATGTGATGCTGACCAACAATTCCAAGCGTAAGCCCGAGGCCGTAGACGCGGCCAATCCGCGCGCCGGCAATATCTGGGGGCATGTGCTGGAGTTGACACCGGAAGACGGCGACCATGCAGCGACGACTGCGCGCTGGGACATCCTGGTCAAGGCCGGCAACCCGGCAGATCCGGCAGCGGCAGCGATGTGGAACCCGGCGACGTCGGGGGATGGTTGGTTCGCATGCCCTGATAACTGTGCGGTCGATCCGCAGGGAAGGTTGTGGGTCACGACCGATCAGGGCAGCAAGTGGAAAAAGGCCTCGGGCACCGCGGACGGCGTCTGGGCGCTGGACACCCAAGGAGCGGCCAGGGGCACCGGACGGATGTTCTTCCGCGTGCCGGTCGGCGCGGAGATGTGTGGCCCCTGTTTTACGCCCGATGGCAAGACGCTGTTCGTCGCCGTGCAGCATCCGGCCACCGACGGTACGAAACATTTTCCGGGTTTTGAACGCAGCTCGACCTTCGAGGATCCCGCGACGCGCTGGCCTGATTTCAAGGACGGTATGCCGCCGCGCCCGTCGGTCGTGGCGATCACCAAAGACGACGGCGGTGTTATCGGCAGTTGACGGATCAATGGATCAATGGGGTCAGGCCTTTCCGAGGGCTTGTTCAAGGATCAATGGGTGACCCCATTGACACATTGACACCTTCGATCGAGTCTGACCCCGTTGATCGTTGATCGCAGGGATCCCTGGGCTCTGACCCCGAAGGTCGCTTGCGCTCGAGAGAATAGCCGGGTAAGCTTGTCCAATTTGGACAATATAGACAAGAATGGGTCATGCGATACGTCTCCGCCTCAGACGCCAAACAACGGCTCGCCGCGGTCCTTGATGCCGTACAACGTGAGCCTGTGACGATCAAACGCCAGAATCGGGAAGTGGCTGTGGTGATCTCACCCGAAGACTACCGGCGCCTCAAGAGTGCAAACATCGATGAATTTCAGCGTTTTTGTGATCGTGTTGCCGGCAAGGCAGCGGCGCAAGGGCTGACTGAAAAACGGCTTGAAAAACTGCTGCGTGATTAACGAATGCGTGTCGTTGTCGACACCAACGCGCTGGTGAGCCGATTACTCTTAACCGAATCAGTCCCGGCGCAGGCCGTAGACAAGGCGCTCAGACAGGCGGAAGTGGTTGTTTCAGAGGCCACCATGGAGGAATTGGCCGACGTGCTCTCCCGCAAAAAATGGGATGGTTACGTTTCGGTCGAGGACCGGCAGGAGTTCATCCGAAGACTTCTGCAGGTAGCGGATATGGTATCTGTCCTATCTGAAATAGACGATTGCAGAGATGCCAAGGACAACCGGTTTCTCGCGTTGGCCCTGGACGCCGATGCAAGTTACATAGTTACCGGCGACAGCGATCTGCTGGCACTGCATCCCTGGCGGGGGATACAGATACTCACTCCCGGCGATTTTCTCAAGATCGATCTCCAATGATGGATACGCCATGGCGTTTATCGCGCAGCTACGCTGCCCGAAAATCTATCCGCTCCACGGTATCGAGGTCGACATACTTGCGTGCCTGCCAAAGCGCATGATTGTCCTGCATGGCCAGCCAACTTTCAGGCGACCGCCCGAGCGCCTTGGATAGTCGTAATGCCATCTCGGGGCTGATGCCGCTATTGCCCTGCAACACACGATTGAGCGTGGAGGGGGAAACGCCGAGCTTCGCCGAAAGCTGTCGGCCTGTTATTCCATTGGGCTCCAGATACACCTCGCGGATGAATTCGCCCGGATGTGGTGGGTTGTGCATAGGCATCAGTGGTAGTCCTCGTAATCCACAACATAGGCATGGCCCTCGCGAAATTCGAACGTGATACGCCAGTTGCCGTTCACCCAGATCGACCATCGACCTTTGTGTTGCCCCTTCAGTGCGTGCAGTTTGAATCCAGGGATATTCATGTCATGGATCGTCGCCGCGGTATCCAGGGCGGTTAATTGCATCGTCAAGCGCCTTGCGTGCTGGGATTGAATACCTGACTTTGAGCCGCTTTCGTAATAGCGCTTCAATCCCCTGTGCAGGAACGATTTGATCATTGCCAAAGTGTAGCGTGTCGCGCATAACGCAACAAGTAGCTAGCCCTCCGATGCGATACCCAGGTTAAAAACCTAATTCCCGCGCCGATACCCTGACTGTTCCGACCATGATCCCGCCGGCGACGGCACTGTGTCGGTTGATGTCGGGAAATCGGTTTGATCGTCTCTGAACCCCTGATCAAGAGCTGGTTTGCGCTGCAGCGGCAGTTGATTGCCGGTCTGCAGCTCGCCTACGTCGACCTGCATGGGTCGGGCGTGCCTGCGGGCGCTCTGTTCGTAACCTATCCCGACGGCATCGATCGTCCCAGCGAGCTGGCGATGGCCGCAGAACTGGCGCGGCGCTCGGGCGCGCCGGTGACCGGCCGCGGCGCCGAGATCGCAGACGGCAGGGCCGCGCTGCGCATCGCCTGTCCGCTGCACCTTGGGCCGCATGCCGACGGCGCCGTAGTGGTCGAGGTCGAGGCCCCGCTGGAGCGCCAGGTCGCGATCATCGAACTGCTCAAATGGGGCGAGGCCTGGCTCAACCTGGCGATCCGGCAACTGGGTGAGGGCGCGCCGGTGCCGACCTTCGGTGAGGTTATTCAGGCCGGCCTCGACCAGGCCGATTATCGGGATGCGGTTACCGCTATCCTCGGCCTGTTGCCGGCCCGTGTGCCCTGCACCCGTGTCTCGCTCGGCAGACCGCGTGGTGAACGCATGGACGTCGAGGCGGTATCCGGGATCAGCAGGCTCAATCCGCGCAGCAAACGCGTGCGTGGTATGGGGCGGGTGATGCGCGAGGCGCTCGACGCGGGCACGGCGCTGCACTACCCGGACGGCTCCGATGACGTGGCGACGGTACGACAGAAACTGGTGCGCGGTGCAAGGCTCTCCGGCCTGTGCAGCATACCCCTGATCGCCGGAGTGCCCGAGCCCGTGGTGTTGCTGTTCGAGTTCGCCGACGACGCCCCCTGGAGCGCGGAGGCCCCGCAGCGCTGCAGCGAGGCGGCGCATTGCATCGTCCCACTGATCGCGCTGCGACGCGAGCAGGGACGACCCTGGCGGCGGCGCCTGCAGGCCCTCGTCGCACAGGGAGTTCGCCGGCTCGCCGGTGCCGAGGGGCGTGCGCGGCGCATCGCGGTGTTGACCGCCGTGGTGCTCCTGTTGGTGCTGGCCGTCGGCAAGCAACCCTATCGGGTATCGGCACCGGCCGCGGTCGAGGGGGCGGTGCAACAGGCGGTGGTCGCGCCGTTCGAGGGCTTCATTACCGAGGCCGCGTTCCGCGCGGGCCAGACGGTGGCCGAGGGCGACCTGTTGGCGCGACTCGACGATCGCGAACTCAAGACCGACCAACGCCGGCTGCGCGCCGAAGAGGCCGAACTCATCAAACAACATCGCCAGGCGGTGGCGACGCTGGATCATGGCGAGGCCAAGGTAGTCGAGGCCCAGCTCGAACAGACCCGCGCGCGCCTGGCCCTGGTCGATGCGCAGCGCGAGCGCACCGCGTTGCGTGCGCCGTTCGACGGCGTGGTCATCTCGGGTGATTGGAGCCGCTCGCTGGGCGTGCCGGTCGCGCGCGGCGAACTGCTGTTCGAGATCGCGCCGCTGCACGACTACCGGGTCGCGCTGCAGGTCAGCGATCGCGATATCGCCGCGCTGGCGGCCGGCCAGCAGGGCGAACTGGTGCTCTCGGCACTGCCGCGCCAGGACCTCAAGCTGGCGGTCACCAATATCGCCTCGCTCGCGGCCGACGAGGTCGCCGAGCCGGCATTCCGGGTCGAGGCCGAGCTGGTCGAGCCGCTGTCGGGTCTGCGTCCGGGCATGCAGGGCGTGGCCAAGGTCGCGGTCGGCGAGCGTCGCCGCTGGTGGGTCTGGACACATGCGCTGCGCGACTGGCTCGGGCTGCAGCTGTGGCGGTGGCGACCGTGAGCGCCGTGGCGCCGCCTTTTGCGAGCCCGATGATGGCCGGAGCAGGGTCGTCCGACGACCTGTGGCGGCGCCTGTCCGGTGTGCGTCTGCGGCTGCGTGACACCGTTAGCGTCCACGCGCTGGAGTATCGCGGACGCCCCTGGTATCTGCTGCGCGATGCCTTGAGCAGCCAGCAGTTTCGGCTCAGCGGGGCGGTGTACGGAGTGCTTTCCGCGCTCGATGGTCGGCGCACATTGGCGCAGGCCTGGCAGCGCCACGCCGGGCAGTCCGAAGGGACCGACAGCAACAGGAATGATCTGCTCAATGCCCTGATGCAGCTGCAGGCCGCCGGTATGCTGGATGCCGGTCCGACCACGGATGCCGCGGCGCTGGTCGCCAGGCAGCGCAGCCAGCGCCGTCAGCAGGGCTTCGCGCGCTGGCTGCGTCTGTTGTCGCCGCGCCTCCCGCTGGTCGAACCTGATCGGTTCCTCACGCGCAGCCTGCCACTGGCCGGTTGGGTGTTTCATCCCTTGGCGCTGTGGCTCTGGCTGCTGGTGACGCTCGGCGCCGGGTTGCAGGCGCTGATGCACTGGCCGGCCCTGGCGCTGTACGGCGCGCAGCGCATCGACGACCCGCGCAGCTGGCTGCTGCTGATCGCGGTGTATCCGCTGGTCAAGGTGCTGCACGAGATCGGCCATGGCCTCACGGCGAAACGCGCCGGGGCCGAGGTCAACGAAATGGGCATCACCCTGCTGGTGTTTCTGCCGGTGCCCTATGTCGACGCCTCCGCGGCTTCGGCGTTGCGCGACAAGTCGCAGCGCATGTTGGTCGGCGCCGCAGGCATCCTGGTCGAGGGGGTGCTCGCCGCGCTGGCGATGTTCGCCTGGTTGGCCCTGGATGACGGCCTGCTGCGCGAGGCGATGTTCGCGGTGATGCTGATCGGCGGCGTATCGACGCTGTTGTTCAACGGCAACCCGCTGTTGCGTTTCGATGGCTATTACGTGCTGAGTGACGCCATCGAGATACCGAATCTGGCGACCCGGGCGGCGCGCTACTGGGGTTATATCGCACGTCGTTACCTGCTGGGCCTGAAAGGGGAGCGTTCACCGGCCAACGCGCGCGGCGAGCGGCGCTGGTTGTTGTTCTACGGCGCGGCGTCGACGGCCTATCGTCTGATGATCAGCCTCGGCATTGCGCTGTTTCTGATCGCCACAGTGCCTACGCTGGGGGTGCTGCTGGCGACCTGGTTGATTGCCGCGCAGGTACTCCTGCCGCTGGTAAGGCAGCTGCACTTTCTACTGTTCAGCGCGACGCTGACCGGGCGGCGGCTGCGCTCGCTGGCCATTGTCGGCGGCCTTATGTTCGGCATACTGGGGGTGCTCGCACTGATCCCATTCCCGGCGAGCACCAAGGCCGACGGCGTGGTCCTGCTGCCTGAGCGGGCGATCGTGCGCGCCACTGTGGATGGCTTCCTGGCGCGTCAGCTGGTCGCCTACGGCAACACGGTCGGTAGAGGCGACCAGCTGTTTGTGCTGAGCAACCCGACCTTGGGGCGGGACCTGGCGGTGCTGCGCGCACGCACCACCGAGCTGGCGGCACGCCGTGACGTGGCAGGCTTCGAGGATCGGCTGGGGCGCGACATCCAGGCCGAACGCCTCGCCGAGCTGCGCGCCGAGCTGACCGAGCTGGAGCATCGCCGCTCCGGCCTGGTGCTGCGTAGTCCGGGCGCCGGCGTGCTGCGCAGTCCGGTGCTCGGCGACCGCCTCGGTCGCCTGGTCGCCCAGGGCGAGCTGCTCGGCTATATCGCCGATGACGCGCAGGCGATGGTGCGGGTGATCGCGGGTCAGGCGGATGCCGCACGCATCCGTGCCGGCGTCGAGGCGGTTCATGTGCGGCTGGCGGACCGCGCCAGTGACGTGCTGCCCGGCGAACTCCTGGGCGAGGTGCCGGCGGCCTCCGATGTCCTGCCCAGCGCGGCGTTGGGCAGCCGGGCCGGTGGCGCCATCCCGGTGGATGCGCGTGACCCGCAGGGCCGTCAGACGCTGCACAAGGTGTTCGCGTTCGACATCGCGGTGCCTTACACGCGAGCCCTGCAGTTCATCGGCAGCCGGGCCTATGTACGCTTCGAGCACGCCCCAGTCCCGCTGCTGGCCCGCGCTTACGACAGTGTGCGGCGCCTCGTAATGTCGGAAATTGGTGAATAGAACGCCTGAAGTTTGCTCAATAATCGCCTGTGGTGGCCGCCACTCCTTGTGGATCAAAACAGCTACCCGCGGGCCATGTGGAATCTTAATTCTATCCTCTGCAGACAGACCCTGTGCGTTCTTGCCCTGTGTTGGGCACTGCCAAGCGTGGCCGATGAGGCGCCGGCGGCATTCGACTGTGTGATCACACCGTCGAGGTCGGTCGATCTGGGTACCCCGGTGCCCGGGCAGATCCATCAGGTCCTGGTCGACCGCAGCGACGCCGTAAGCGCTGGACAGGTCGTCGCCAGCCTGGATTCGAGGCTCGAAGAGGCCAATCTGGCGATCGCCGATTTCAAGGCCGCGACCGATACCGAGATGAGCCTGCGCCGCGCCGCCTATTTGATAGACCGGCGCGCCGAGAAACGTGTCAACTCGTTGGCCGCGTCCAAGGTGGCCTCGGCACAGGACAAGGACCGCGCGGCGCGTGATGCGCGCCTGGCGGCCTGGCGTCTGCGCCAGGCCGAGGATGACCTGCAGCTGTATGCGTTGGAGAAGGCCCGTGCCGAGACCGCGCTCGATCGGCGCAAGATCCGCAGCCCGATCGATGGCGTCGTGGTCGCCCGTCTGCACGAGCCCGGCGAGTACATCGAAGACCAGCCGCTGATGCGCATCGTCAGGCTCGACCCACTGCACGTCGAGGCGATCCTGCCGATGCGCCTGTTTGGACGGATCCGGCCGGGCATGTCGGCGAACGTGATCCCCGAGTTCGACAATGGCAAGCCGCACCAGGCGACCGTCGATCTGGTCGACCCGATGGGTGACGCCGGCAGCGGTACCTTTGGCGTGCGGCTGAGCCTCTCCAATCCCGAGCGCGCCATCCCGGCCGGCCTCAAGTGCCGGGTCGAACTGTCGGGCAAGGGCCCGCTGCTCAGTGACTCACAGGGGGAACAGGAAGGTTCTCCGCGACTGACGGCATCGGGACGCTGACGCCGGCGCAGGGCGTCGAGTGCCGCAGCAGATGCGCAAGTTTTTTACACGCAACCAGATCGCCGCGGCGCTGCAGTCGTCGCATGACGATGATTTCATCGTCGAGCCGATGGAGCCGCGCCTGTTGCTCTCGGCCGATGCCCTGGGCATCGATGCCGGCGTGCTGGATCGCGACGCCGATGATGCCGCCTGGGATGCCGCGACCACCCTGGCGGACTGGTCGCAGCTGGCGACCGCCGCCGATGCCGCGGGATCGCTCGATATTTCTGCGCCAACCGATCTGCCGGGTCTGCTCAATCCCGCCGGCGACGCCGACCCGGCCGACGACTGCGACTGTCTCGACGACCTGAACCCTGCGCCGCTGGCTGGGGCAGGGGATGGCGCAGACACACCGCGCGAGATCGTGTTCCTGGATGCCGGCGTGGAAGACGGCGCGACCCTGCTGGCGGAGCTGGCGGCGGGGCGTGACGATCCCTTCTATCGCGTGGTCCTGATCGATACGGCGCGCGATGGTGTCGAACAGATCACCGAGGCACTCGCCGGTCTGCGCGACATCGACGCCGTCCATATCATTTCTCATGGCGCCGCCGGGCAGATACAGCTCGGCAGCGCCACGATTTCGACCGGTAGTCTGGATGACTTTGCCGGTCAACTGAACGACTGGGGTAGCGCGCTCGCCGACACCGGCGACATCCTGATCTACGGCTGCGATCTCGCGGCTGACGCTCAGGGGCGGGCGCTCGTCAATGCCATTGGCATACTGACCGGTGCAGATGTCGCTGCCTCAGTCGACCAAACCGGCCACGCCGCCCAGGGCGGCGATTGGGACCTGGAGTAC
>JAHEJD010000083.1 GCA_024639005.1 Chromatiaceae bacterium
TACTTGAATCCCGCCACCAGGTCGTCGATTGGGGCCTGGTACAGCAGCGGGGCAAGCGCGCGGTCGAAGGCGGGCGCCTGCGACAGGCAATCGCCGCACAGAACCGCGGGCCCAAGGTCCTGAGGCATCGGCAGGGCGCAGCGCGGGCAGGCATATCGGTTGAGCGGCAGGCCTTCCACGCAGGCGCGGCAGATTGTGTCGCCGGGGGCCTGGCAAAGGGGACACCCGCCGCCGATTACTTGGTCAAAAACTTTCCATCCGTTAACCATAAAATTCCTTTTCGGTTGACAGCAGCGCGCGGCACACGAATTATGACGCATCCCCCGTTTAAGTAGGCCCTTCCCAACGTGGAAGCAGAAACATCCCCGGCGATCGGCGTGATCCTTTCGATCGTCGCCCTCGATCCAGGCCGCAATATCACTCCCTGGCTGATCGCCTGGGGCATGGGCCTAACCGTGATCATACCCTGGCCGCTATGGTCGATCGTCCCGACTCGTCGCGAGGACTGGTTCGACATCGCCGTCGCGCGCGACCCCAATCCCCCCCTCGTTGAGGAGAGCTGACATGACCACTGCCGCCCTGGCCAATGAGGTGCGCAATGACTGGTCGCTGGATGAGATCCACGACCTCTTCGCGCTGCCGTTCAACGACCTATTGTTTCGCGCGCAGACGGTCCATCGCCGGAATTTCGATCCTAATCTTGTGCAGGTCAGCACCCTGCTTTCCATCAAGACCGGGGCCTGCGCCGAGGACTGCGCCTATTGTTCACAGAGCGCAAAATACGACACGGGTCTGGCGCGCGAGCGGCTCCTGCCGCTGGCGGAGGTGATCGCGGCCGCCGAGACGGCCAGGGCCAAGGGCGCGACACGCTTCTGCATGGGCGCCGCCTGGCGCAATCCGACCGACAAGAATCTCGACAGGGTGATCGAAATGATCCAGGCGGTGCGCAGTCTGGGCATGCAGACCTGTGTGACCCTGGGCATGTTGAGCGAGTCCCAGGCGCGGCGCCTGCGCGACGCCGGTCTCGACTACTACAACCATAACCTCGATACCTCCCCGGAGTTTTACGGCAATGTGATTACCACGCGCACCTTCCAGGATCGTCTTGACACCCTGCGGCAGGTGCGCGGAGCAGGGATCAATGTCTGCGCCGGCGGCATCCTGGGCATGGGCGAGAGCGGCAACGATCGCGCGCGCATGCTGCAGGAACTGGCGAATCTGCCGCAGCACCCGGAATCCGTACCGATCAACATGCTGGTGCAGGTCGAGGGTACGCCGCTGCACGGCAGCGAGCCGATCGATGCGCTGGCCTTCGTGCGCAGTATCGCCGTGGCCCGCATCCTGATGCCCAGGAGCTATGTCCGTCTGTCGGCCGGTCGCACCGAGATGAGTGACGAGACCCAGGCCCTGTGTTTCTTTGCCGGGGCCAATTCGATCTTTTACGGCGAGCGGCTGCTGACCACCGATAACCCGGGCGCCGATCACGATCAGGCGCTGTTTGCCCGCCTCGGGATCGCCAGGGAGGCGCTCGATCTCGAGGCCGACCGGCAGACTTGTGGTGGTTCGGGGCACTGAGTGGGACGATTCGGACTTGTGATAAGCGGGCCAGGACAGCGTCCCTTGCAGCTGGTCTGAATCGATGGGGCTCGATCTGGAGGCAGCACTCGCACGGCGCAGGGCGCAGGGCTTATATCGCTCGCGGCGGGTGACAGAGGGCCCGCAGGGGCCCGAGCTCGTGATCGATGGTCGGCGCATGCTGGCGTTCTGCGCCAATGATTATCTGGGACTGGCCGCTGATCCGCGGCTGGCCGAGGCGATGCGACGGGGTGTCGCGCGGTATGGTGTCGGCAGTGGTGCGGCACACCTGATCTGCGGTCACAGTCGGGCCCATCATGATCTGGAAGAAGAACTCGCCGAGTTCGCCGGACGCGAGCGTGCGCTCCTGTTTTCGACAGGTTACATGGCCAACCTCGGCGTGATCAGCGGCCTGCTAGGACGCACCGACAGCGTATTCGAAGACCGCCTCAATCACGCCTCACTGATCGACGGAGGCCTGCTGGCGCGGGCCCGCCTGCGGCGTTATGCGCATTCGGACTGTGCGGCGCTGTCCGCACAACTCGCCGATGCCAACGGCGGCACGCTGGTGGCCACTGACGGCGTATTCAGTATGGATGGTGATGTGGCGCCGCTGCCGGAGCTTGCGACAGTCTGCCGGGCCGCGGACGCCTGGCTGATGGTCGATGATGCCCACGGTCTGGGTGTGCTCGGCACGCAGGGGCAGGGCAGCGTCGCCGCGGCCGGCCTCGGTCAGGCAGAGGTGCCGATCCTGATGGGTACGCTGGGCAAGGCGTTCGGTACCGCGGGTGCCTTCGTGGCGGGTTCGGCGGTGCTGATCGAGAGCCTGATCCAGTTTGCGCGCACCTACGTCTATACGACGGCAATGCCGCCAGCGGTGGCCGAGGCCGCTCGCGCGAGTCTGCGCATCGCCGCCGCGGAGGAATGGCGGCGCGAGCGCCTGCAGGGACTGATCCAGCGTTTCCGCCATGGCGTGCGGCGCATCGGTCTGCCGCTGGCCGAATCGTCGACACCGATCCAGCCGATAGTGCTTGGTGCCACCGAGCGGGCCCACCGCTGGAGCGAGGCACTGCAGCGGGCAGGGATCCTGGTCGCAGCGATCCGCCCGCCGACGGTGCCGGAGGGCAGCGCGCGCCTGCGCATTACGCTCACGGCAGCACACAGCATTGCCCAGGTCGAGGCCCTGCTCAGCGTGCTCGCCGAGATCGCGGCGGACGAACCGGCATGACCCTGTACCACCGCCAGCTAGGCAAAGGTCCAGACCTGCTACTTGTCCATGGGTGGGGGATGAATGCTGCGGTCTGGGAACCCCTGCTCCCCGAACTTGCACAACGCTTCCGGGTAACGGTCTTGGAACTGCCTGGGCATGGTGCGAGTGAGGCCGCGGAGGCAGCGGATCTCGCCGACTGGGCCAGGCGTTGTCTCAGGGTTGCACCGCTGCGCGCGCACTGGTTGGGTTGGTCGCTGGGTGGGCAGG
The DNA here is from genome assembly GCA_024639005.1 of Chromatiaceae bacterium. Taxonomy (GTDB): domain Bacteria; phylum Pseudomonadota; class Gammaproteobacteria; order Chromatiales; family Chromatiaceae; genus Thiosocius. The sequence goes on from JAHEJD010000083.1 coordinate 3,053, forward strand.
TTGCGCTGCGTGCGGCCCTGGATGCGCCGGGGCGGGTCGCTGGCCTCACATTGATTAGCGCCACGCCGCGCTTCGTGCAGGGGCCAGACTGGTCCTATGCGATGCCAATCGAGACCTTCCGGCAGTTTGCCGATGCCTTGGCGATGGATCCCAACGGCACCCTGCTGCGCTTTCTCGGACTGCAGGTGCAGGGTGCCGTGCACGCTCGCGAGACCTTCAGGCTTCTCCGCACGGAGTTGGGGCAACGCCCGGCAGCGAGCGACAGCGGCCTGCAGCAGGGGCTCGCACTGCTGTTGAACAGCGACCTGCGCGAGGGGCTTGCACGGCTTAGATGTCCCAGCCAGTGGCTATTCGGCGCCCGCGACACCCTGGTGCCGCTGGCGTTGGGCGACTGGCTGGGCCGGCACATGGCGGAGGTGCGCATCGAGGTGATCGCCGGCGCGGGCCATGCGCCCTTCCTTTCGCACCCGGGGGTCGTCATGGACGCCCTGGTGCCAGTGGTGGCTGCGTGAAGCCGAGCCCTGACGCCCGTCCCGCCGCGCTGGACAAACGCCAGGCGCGGCGCAGCTTTGGCCGCGCCGCGCCAGCCTACGATGACATCGCGGTGCTGCAGCAGGCTATCGGTAGGCAGATGCTGGAGCGTCTGGACACCATGCGCGTCGACCCCAGGGTAGTGCTCGATATCGGCTGTGGCACCGGCGTGATCACCGAGGCCCTGCTGCAGCGTTATCCCAAGGCGCAGATCGTGGGGCTGGATTTTGCAATGCCGATGCTCGAGCGTGCACGCCGACGCGGTCGCTGGCTGCGTCGGCCGCGGTGTCTATGCGCGGATCTCGACTATCTGCCGCTGGAGGATCAGTGCGTCGATCTGGTATTCGCCAATGCCGCGCTGCAATGGAGCACGCAGCCCGTGGAGACCTTTGCCGATATCGGGCGTGTGCTCCGCCCGGGTGGCCTGGTGATCTTCAGCAGCTTCGGGCCCGATACTCTGCGCGAACTGCGTGCGGCCTGGGCCGAGGTGGACGGGAGATCGCACGTGCATGACTTTATCGACATGCACGACTATGGCGACATGATGATGCGAGCCGGCCTCGCCGATCCGGTAATGGATGTCGAGCGAATGACGCTCACCTACGGCGATGCGATGCAGTTGATGCGTGAGATCAAGCTGATCGGCGGCGCCAATGCGCAGCGTGAACGTCAGCGTGGCATGCTGGGCCGCCAACGGCTGGCCGCGGTTTGTGAGGCCTACGAGCAGTTTCGGGACACGGACGGCCGACTGCCGTGCAGTTACGAGGTGGTGCATGGCCATGCCTGGGGCTCCGCACAGCGGCGAGTCGCCGGCGAGACACGGGTGCCGCTCGATACCCTGCAGCGAAAGCTTTGATGCGCGGCGTCTTCGTCACCGGTACCGACACCGGCTGTGGAAAGACGCATGTGGCCGCGGCCCTGATAACCGTGCTGCGCAAGGCGGGGCTGCGGGTGACTGCCTTCAAACCGATCGCCGCCGGGGCCAGGTATTGTGACGGAAACTTGCGTAACGACGATGCCTTGGCGTTAAGGGCTGCGACCGGTCTCGGTCTGCACTATGGCGCCGTCAACCCCTATTGTTTCGAGGCGCCCATTGCGCCGCATCTGGCGGCCGCCGAGGCCGCCGTGCGGATAGACCCCGCTGTTGTCGTCGCGGCGCTCGACGATCTGGACAAGACGGGCGATTTCGTTGTTGCGGAGGGGGCAGGAGGCTGGCGTGTGCCGCTTGCGCCGGGCCTTGATATCCAGGCCCTTGCATTGACCCTGAGGTTGCCCGTGGTCCTGGTGGTTGGCCTGCGCCTGGGTTGCCTGAACCATGCATTGCTCACCGAGCAGGCCATCCGCGCCAGCGGCGTTCCTCTGTCGGGCTGGATTGGCACCCAGGTCGACCCGGCAATGCAGCGCATGCGCGAGAATCTGCAGACTTTGCAGGCGTTGCTGCATGCGCCCTGCCTCGGGGTTCTCACCCACCCGGAGGCCGCGACCGTCGCCGATTGCGCGCGGCCGCTTGTACTGGACGCGCTGCTGAGACCGAGGCGATCGGGCGGCTATAATCGCGCTAGTAAAAGCTAGCGATTAATATATGCAGATTCGAATATTCGCAAATTTAAGTACCATAAAGAGGATTTTCGACCGCGGTGATTAAATTTGCTTGGCTGAAATTGTGCGGCGCGATAACCTCCGTGCGTGCAGATCGAGCCGGGACGACTGCGATTGCTCGTCGAAACTCGCGCGGAGCGCCACGAGACGCGAACGATGTTGATCTCTGACCGTTGCCCCGACCGCGATGTTCGCCGGGTGGTGATTCGTCCAAACCGGTCTCTTAGCTGGAACCAGTCGATGCTTTTCCTCGGTGCGATCGCGGTGCCGCTGACGCTGGTATCCGTGGTGTTGTCGGTCAAGGGATTCTGGTTGATTCTGCCCTTCGCCGGGCTGGAAATGGCGGTACTGTTTGCCTGCATGTACCTCGTGGCGCATGCGGCCCGTCGCTGTGAAGTAGTCTCGATCGGCGATTCGGTAGTGACAGTCGAAAAGGGCCTCGATCGCGGGCGCTGCGCCGACAAGGGCGGGCCGCAGCAGCGGTTCGACTTCGCACGTGGCTGGGCACGGGTGGAGCTGTCGAGAGAGACGCGACGCTGGTACCCGCGGCGTTTGTGGATCGGGGCCTCTGGTCGGCGCGTCGAGATCGGCGATTTTCTCGTCGACGGAGAAAAGGCGAAACTCGCGGCCGAGCTACACCGGCTGCTTTCCGCTTCATAAACGCTTGCGGTCTGCGGGTCGAGATCGCGATGATACGGCAACTGAAGAACTACTCTGGGGGTTCGAAGCAGTGAGAGCAATGCGCAAACTGATCGGCGTTCCGACGGCATTTCTGGGGACGGCATTCGGGTCGGCACACGCCGACTGGACGCTGAATATGACACAGGGGGTCACTCAGACGAGCCAGAGTGTGTACGACCTGCACATGATCATATTTTGGGTCTGTTGTGCGATCGGCGTCGTAGTGTTCGGCGCAATGATCTATTCGATGATCTATCACCGGAAGTCCAGGGGAGCGGCTGCCGCGCAGTTCCACGAGAGCACCACCATGGAGCTCATGTGGACCGTGGTGCCGATCGTGATCCTGGTGAGCATGGCCATCCCGGCGACCAGCACGCTGCTGGCTATGGAGGACACCAGCGACGCCGACATGACGATCAAGGTCACCGGCGTTCAGTGGAAATGGAAGTACGACTATGTAGATGGTGAGGGCGCCGGCATATCATTTCTCAGCTCACTGCACCCCGAGCACAATGCGGCACGCCTGCTCGGTTCCGGCGTCGACGTCGCCCAGTTCGGTGACGAGTACCTGCGCGACGTCGATAACCCTTTGGTCATACCGACGGGAAAGAAGGTGCGGTTTTTGCTCACCGCGGCCGACGTGATCCACGCCTGGTGGGTGCCCGACCTCGGCTGGAAGAAGGACGCGATTCCCGGCTTCGTGAACGAGGCCTGGACCCAGGTCGACGAGCCGGGCGTCTATCGTGGCCAATGCGCCGAGCTCTGTGGCAAGGACCATGGCTTTATGCCGATCGTGGTCGTCGCCAAGGCCCCTGAAGAATATGCGACATGGGTGGCGGAGCAGCAGGGAGCTGCGGTCGACGCTGTCGCTTCGGTCGCCCGCGAGTGGGATCAGGAAGAGCTCGTGGCTCGTGGTGAACAGGTCTACGCCAGCAGCTGTGCGGCTTGTCACCAGCTGAACGGCCTAGGCGTAGCGCCGGCGTTTCCGGCGATCGCGGGCAGCGCCATCGCCACTGGTGATACGGCGGCGCACATTGACCTGGTGCTGAACGGCAAGGCCGGCACCGCGATGGCGGCCTACCGTGACATTCTCAATGACGCCGACCTGGCCGCGGTGTTGACCTACCAGCGCAACACCTGGGGCAACGCTGCCGGCATCATCCAACCCGCTGCCGTTCAAGCAGCCCGTTAAATCGTAAATCGAGAGAGCGTTAAATCCAATGAGTACAGCAACAGCAACTCACGACGAACATCACGATCACGGGCCGGCCAAGGGCCTGATGCGATGGGTGACCACCACGAACCACAAGGACATCGGTACGCTGTATCTGCTGTTCGCGCTGGTGATGTTTTTTGTCGGCGGCGCCATGGCAATGGTGATTCGCGCCGAACTCTTTCAGCCGGGTCTGCAGGTCGTAGATCCCCAGTTCTTCAATTCCATGACCACGGTGCATGCGTTGGTCATGATATTCGGCGCGGTAATGCCGGCGTTCACCGGCCTGGCGAACTGGCTCGTACCGATGATGATAGGCGCGCCCGATATGGCTTTGCCGCGGTTGAACAATTTTTCGTTCTGGATATTGCCCTTCGCCTTTACCCTGCTGCTGTCCACGTTCTTCATGGATGGTGGCGGTCCGGCCGGTGGCTGGACCCTCTATCCGCCGCTATCCTTGCAGATGGGTGAGGGCTTCCCATTCCTGATCTTCGCGATCCACCTCGCGGGCATCTCTTCGATCATGGGATCGATCAACATCGTGGTGACGGTACTCAACATGCGTGCGCCGGGCATGACCCTGATGAAGATGCCGCTGTTCGTGTGGACCTGGCTGATTACGGCGTACCTGTTGATCGCCACCATGCCGGTGCTGGCCGGCGCGGTGACCATGTTGCTGACGGACAAGTTCGCCGGTACCAGCTTCTTCAGTGCGGCCGGTGGCGGCGACCCGGTGATGTTCCAGCACATCTTCTGGTTCTTCGGCCACCCCGAGGTCTATATCCTGATTTTGCCGGCGTTCGGCATTATCTCGGCGATCATTCCCACGTTCGCGCGCAAGCCGCTGTTCGGCTACAGCTCAATGGTGTACGCAACCGCGTCGATCGCTTTCCTGTCCTTCATCGTCTGGGCGCACCATATGTTCACGGTCGGGATGCCGGTGGTCGGTGAACTGTTCTTTATGTATGCGACCATGATGATCGCTGTGCCTACCGGCGTGAAGGTGTTCAACTGGGTGTCCACGATGTGGAAGGGCGCGATGACATTCGAGACGCCGATGCTGTTTGCCGTCGGTTTCATCATCATGTTCACCATCGGCGGCTTCTCGGGCCTGATGCTGGCGATCGCGCCCGCAGACTTCCAGTACCACGACACCTATTTCGTCGTCGCGCACTTTCATTATGTGCTGGTCACCGGCGCCATCTACTCCATCATGGCCGCGGCCTACTACTGGCTGCCGAAATGGACCGGCAATATGTACGACGAAAAGCTGGGTCAGATCCACTTCTGGGTCTCGACGGTGTCAGTGAATGTGCTGTTCTTCCCCCAGCATTTCCTCGGTTTGGCCGGGATGCCGCGGCGTATCCCGGACTATTCGGTCCAGTTCACCGACTGGAATGTGATCTCTTCAGTGGGTGGCTTCGTGTTCGGCCTCTCGCAGCTGCTATTCGCCTATGTCGTGATCAAGTGCATCCGTGGCGGCGAGAAAGTGGACGACCAGGTATGGGAGGGCGCCGACGGTCTCGAGTGGACCCTGTCGTCGCCACCGCCGTATCACAGCTTTACCGAGGCGCCGCAGATCAAGTGACCCGCAGGCCGCTCCCGCCAGGCGGGAGCGGCCTCGGTGCCGCCCATGAATGAGTTACCTGACAGATCGAAGTCGAACATCCGCCTGGCCCTCTTTCTGGGGCTGGTCGCACTCGGCTTTTTTGTGTTGGGTTTGTACCTCGCGATGGGCAGAGAGGTCTGAGCGCATGAACGAAGGGCTGCAGCAGAAAAACGGCCGCTCCTTTCTGCGAGTCGGGCTGGTGGCCGTCGCGATGTTCGGCTTTGGCTACCTGTTGGTGCCCCTGTATGACGTCTTCTGCGAGATCACCGGGCTGAACGGCAAGACCGGCCGGATCGATGAGGCCGCAGTCGTTGCGCGCTATCAGCCTGACCTGGCACGCAGCGTCACCGTACAGTTCGTCGCCAACAACAACCTCGGAATGCCTTGGGAGTTCGGCCCGGTCGTTGCCAGCATGCAGGTGCACCCGGGTAAGATTTATTCCACAGCGTTCAAGGCACGCAATCCGACCACGCGGGACATGGTCGGACAGGCAGTGCCGAGTGTTGCGCCTGGCAAGGCAAGCCGGTACTTCAACAAGACCGAATGCTTTTGTTTTTCGCAGCAGCCGCTGGCTGCGGGTGAGACCAAAGAGATGCCGCTGCGCTTCATCGTCGATCCGAATCTGCCTAAGGATGTCGGCACCCTGACCCTGGCATACACGGTGTTCGATGTGACACAGGTGGCGGTGAACTGAGGGTGATCGGTTTAGCGAAGGCCGGCGTGCCCGAATCAATCTTGAAACCAGACGAAACAGGACAATCCAGGGGGAGATATGGCGCACGCGAGTGATCACTATTATGTGCCGCATGGCAGTCATTGGCCTATCGTGGCCAGTGTGGCGCTGACCGTCGGCGTCGTCGGCGCGGCGAACTGGTTCAATGGCAATGCGTCGGGCCAGATGCTGCTTTTTGTGGGCCTGGGCCTGATTGCCTTCATGATGTTCGGCTGGTTTGGCACCGTCATCAACGAAGGCCTGAAAGGCATGTACAATGAGCAGGTCGATCGCTCGTTCCGTCAGGGAATGATGTGGTTCATATTCTCCGAGGTGATGTTTTTTGCTGCGTTCTTCGGCGCATTGTTTTACGCGCGCGTGCTGTCGGTGCCGTGGCTGCTCGGTGAGGACTTCTCTACCCATGAGTACCTGTGGCGCGGTTTCGGCGAGTCCTGGCCAACCAATGGTCCGGGCGATGTCGGTGGCGACTTTCAAACCATGGGGCCATGGGGTATCCCGGCACTCAATACGCTGCTGCTGTTGACTTCCGGCGTGACCATCACGCTGTCTCACTGGGCGCTGAAGGCCAACGACAAGGGCAAGACCGTACTTTGGCTCATAGCGACCGTCGTTCTGGGCTCCGTCTTCCTTGGGTTCCAGGCGTACGAGTACATCCACGCCTACAGTGACCTGAACCTCAAACTGTCGTCGGGCATTTATGGTTCGACGTTCTTCATGCTGACAGGATTCCACGGCATGCATGTGACCATCGGGACCGTCATGCTGATCGTGATCACGCTGCGGGCGGCTGCCGGACATTTCTCGCCCGAACATCATTTCGCGTTCGAAGGTGTTGCCTGGTA
>JAHEJD010000147.1 GCA_024639005.1 Chromatiaceae bacterium
GACCAGCGCCTCACCCTGAGCGTCCGCCGCGAGATTGCAGCCGTAGATCAGGATGTCGCCCGCGTCGGCAAGCGCGCTACCCCAGTCGTTCAGTTGACCGCTATAGCCATCCAGGCTGTCGGTCGAAAGCGTGCCGCCGCCGAGCTGGATCTGCCCGGCCGCGCCGTGTGAAATGATGTGGATGGCATCGATACCCTGCTGGCCTGCCAGGAGCTGGGCGATCTGATCGACACCGTCTGAATTCGAGTCCAGCAGGTGAACCTGGGTGATAGCCGAACCGTTTTTTGCGAACAGATCCGCAAGCAGTTGTTGGCCGTCTTCGACCCCGGCGTCGAGGAAGACGATCTCGACGCGATCGTTGGCTTCACCGCCCGTCGGGCCGAGGGGCGCCGTATCTGAAGTGTCATGGCTCGCGAGCGATCTGGACCAGTCATCCGCGTCCTTCAGACCCCAGTCGGCCTGTCCGGCCGCATCGTGATCAAGTACGCCGGCGTCCACGCCCAGTGCGTCGGCCGAGAGCAGCACGCGCGGCTCCATCGGCTCGACCGTGTAGTCATCGAGCTCCGCTTGCCTGCTACGCTTGCGCCGCCCGAACATCTATCTGCTGTCTTCGCCGCTCACCGCTTTGCTCAAGGCAAAACGGTTTTCGACGCGGCCAGCCGTGGCGAGTTGTCTGACTTTCCCTTGAGTTCGCTGAGTAGCGGACCCTTGGCTTTAAGTTGCACGCGGCATTTCATACCGGCCGGGATCAGGTGGTCGGGATTGGGCAATGACAGTCGCGCACCGAAGGTGCCACTGCCTGCATCACCCATCGGGTCGACCAGCACGACGGTCGCCTCGTGTGAGATTCCACTCTCCAGTTCGGGGAAGACTTCTGCCGGCATGCCCGGCTTGACGGTGCCGAACAGGCGCATGGGTAATATCGCTTCGATGTACAGCGGGTCGAGCTTGACGATCCGCATCAGCGGCTCGTCTTCGACGTATTCGCCCGGGTTGTGCAGGCGGGCGACAACCCTGCCATCGATCGGGCTGCGGATCTTGCGCCGGTCGAGTGCGGCCTCCGCACGCGCCAGTTCCAGTGCATACAGGTCGAGATCGTCCTTGGCCTGTTGCAGACGCCAGGCGGACAGGCGGGACTCGCGCGCCGCGCGATCCTTGTCCTGTGCCGAGGCCACCTTGGACGCCGCCAGCGAGGACAGACGCTTTGCGCTCCTGCGATCGATCGCATAGGCCGCCTTGCGCAGGCTGACCTCCGTATCGGTCTCTGCCCTGAAACGTGCAATCTCGAGACTGGCCAGTTCGAGGCGTGAATCGAGGCTGGCGACGATCTGGCCCGCGCTTACGGAATCACTGCGATCAACCAGCACCTCGTGCAACTGACCGGGGACCGGGCTGCCCAGCTCGACCGTTTGCGAGGGCGTGATGACGCAGTGGAATCCCTCCGCCTCAGGTTCGGCTGCAAACACAGGGGCCGCGGCGATGAATCCGAGGGCGAATATGGCCGTTAAATGACAGATGGGAGTTTTGTTCTGCATGACTGATTCAGATTGAGTAAGAGTCCACAATCTGTGTCGGCCAATGGCAGGATCTATTAAGGGGATGTTAATTCTGGAAGAACCGCAGGGCGGGCCGTGCAGACACAATTTCTCGCGTAGGGCGGGTTGCACCCGCCGAACAATGTCGGGCAGAGCCCGACCTACAAATCCCATGCCCGCCGACTAGACTCTGGTTGGTTGGGAACTACTCGCCGATCTGCTCCATCAACAACCGGCGTCCGCTGTCGTACCAACGCGCCAGCAGCGGCCTCGGCGGATGTTCGAAACGCACGTAGGCACGGCTGCCGACATACTGCGTGGCCGTGTTGAACGGAACGGCGATATCGAAGGCGAAGACCTTCTGCAGCGTCTTCAACCCCCGCTCGTCACGCGCGTCGACCTGGATGGCGCCGCCGCCGCGACTGCCGAGCACCGCGCTGGGTAGAGTATCCGAAGCGGCCGGCACCTCTTGCAGCAGCCGGCCATCGACGATTTCCGCACCGATGCCCGCCGGGCGAACCCGGACACGTTCGACCGATTCGCGGATACGCGATGCATCCTCCTGGGTCGCGACCACCCGCACCCTGGCATCGGATTCATCCGCGATATACGCCAACAGATCGCCCTGGGAAACCAGGCGCCCCAGCCGGTCACCTGCATACGGGACCTGCAGCAGGCCGTCACCCGGGCTCAACACGGTCAGGCGGTCGCGCCGCTCCTGCAATTCAGACAGCTCCCGACGCGCCTCATACAGGCGTTCGGCATGGATATCACGCGCCAGACGATCATCGAAGGCCACCGCGTCATGGCGCGCACCAAGCTCGTCGACGCGCGCCTCCAGGATCGCGATGTCTGCCTCCAGCTGACGGTTGCTCAGGACGAAAAGGACATCACCGCGTCGCACCACGCCACCGTGAACGACCAGCTGGCGATCGAGAAAACCGTCCACACCGGCGCGCACGATCGCCTGCTCGGGAAGCAGCACCACGCCGTCCGCCTGGGTGCTCGATGGCACCGGCACCAGGGCAAGCAGAAGCAGGCCGGTCGCGATCAGACCGCCGACCGTCAGCAGCGCACGCAGCCGTCGCCCGGCCAGCACCGGGCTGAACAACAGGAAATTCAACTGCCGCCCAACCGGAAACGCGATCTGTGCCGTCAGCAGCCAGGCCGCCATCACCACACCCAGTGTTGGCACCACCGCGATGAGGAACAGGGCAAT
>JAHEJD010000084.1:0-5868 GCA_024639005.1 Chromatiaceae bacterium
GCGCATGCCGGGGCCGGTGTTACCCTGCAGCCATGGGCCCTGGTTCGACCACCTTTGCCAGCGCCACGGTGCCCGCTGACTTCTTCGTCGGGCAATGCCGGGCGTACCCGTCTGAAAACCTGGTCCGTTGTGACGCAGGCGCAGTCCAGCTCGAGCCGAAGGCGATGGCGCTGCTGGTGCATCTGTCTCGGCACGCCGGCAAAACCCTGAGCCGGGAGCAGCTTTTCGAGGCCGTCTGGCCGGGTGTGATCGTCAGTGACGATACGCTCACCCAGGCAGTTGCGAAACTGCGCAAGGCCTTCCACGACGACGCAAAGAATCCCCGTTATATCCAGACCGTGCCGAAGCGCGGGTATCGCCTGTGCGCGGCGGTAACCTTTGCCACGGAGGCGGCGCCGACTCCGTCGGCAAGCGCAAGGTCCAGGTCGAGATTACTCCTGCTGGGGGCAGCGTCCCTGATTGCCGGTGTGATAGTCCTCGCGATCTTGTTCGACACAAGCGAGAGGAGAGTACCGGGGCCGACCCAGTCGGGACAGGTAACCGCCGATGGTCTGCCCACGCTGACGGTGGAGCCGTTCAGGCTGCTCGGAGAGGACGAGTCCCACGCCTACCTGGCTCAGGGCCTCCGCTACGATCTGATTACCGATCTGTCGAAACTCTCTGGTTTGCTGGTGATTGGCTCGCGATCGATTATGGGTCAGACCTCGGATCCATCGGCGAAGTATCGCGCAAAGTACCGGGTAGAGGGGGAGGTCCAGCGGGTCGACGACGAGCTGCGCGTGCACGTTCATCTCTCTGATGCTGAGAATGGGCAGCAGTTGTGGTCAGAACGCTATCTGCGCCCCATCGACAATCTTTTCCAGATCCAGGAGGCGGTGAGCCGGCAGATCGTGTCCACTCTCGCTATCAAGGTAGACGAAGAGGAACAACGGCGATTGGCGCAGCGTTACACCACCAGCGTGCAGGGCTACGAGCTGTTCCTGCGGGCCCAGTCACTGCTGCTCGTCAGACGGGCCCGGGAAAACGAGGAGGCGCGAGGACTCTTTCGCCAGGCAATCGCCATGGACCCGTCGTTCGCGCGTGCCTATGGCGGACTGGCATTGAGTTTTGCGGCGGACTATCGCAATCAGTGGACGCTGGACGGAGCCGCTGCACTGCAGCGCGCCAAGGCCATGGCGCGCACGGCGCTGGAGATCGACCCGGAGATACCGGAGGTCCATTGGGTGCTCGCCTATGTCAGTGCCCAGAGGCGCGAGCATGCGCAGGCCATCGGTCTGTTGCGCAAGGCGGTGTCGCTCGATCGATCGTTCGCGGACGCCTATGCCCTGATGGGTGGAGTCAAGACCTATATGGGGCAGCCTGCCGAGACATTGCCGTTGATACGCACAGCGATTCGGCTCAACCCCGACGCCGGTTACCTGTACTTTCTGCTGCTGGGGCGGGCCTATTTCTTCCTCGGCGACTGGGAGCAGGCGCTCATCAACATCAACGAGGCGCTCGAGCGTAACCCCACGAATCTCGAAACCCGGATCTATCTCGCCGCAAGCCGCGAGGCGTCCGGACAACACGAGGAGGCGGTCTGGCAGCGGGAGGAGATACTCTCGCTTCAGCCGGATTTTGCGACAGCCACGTGGCTGCGGACCTACCCGATGAGCGATCGGGAGCAGCGTGCGCAACTCTCATCCTTGCTGCAGCAACTGGGTCTCTAGCCCACTTTCCTTACCACAAGTCACTGATCATCAGACCAAATTAAATCTTCGTGTTTCGTTCGTGGATTCTTCGTGTCGGGCCCGGCGCTGTCGGCTAAAACTCGGAGACACGCCCTGTTGAGGGCCCACCCGAGGACGGAACAGATGCTCAAGCTCGCCATTGTGCAGGCGCCACCCGTGTTGTTGGACCGCGAGCGGACGTTGCAGCGGGCGGTCGAGTACATTGAGCGGGCCGCCGGTGAGGGCGCGACACTCGTGGTGTTCCCAGAGGCATTCGTGCCCGGTTATCCGGCCTGGATCTGGCGACTCAGGCCCGGCAGCGACTGGGACCTCAGCGAACGTCTGCACAGCCAGTTGCTGGCGCAGGCGGTAGATCTCCAACGTGGCGACCTCCGGCCACTGCTCGATGCGGCCCGCCGCCACCGGGTTACCCTGTTGTGCGGGATCGAAGAGCGGGGCGGCGATCTCAGTCGTACCACCCTCTACAACACCTACGTGGTGATCGGGCCGGACGGAACGCTGCTCAACCGCCACCGTAAGCTCATGCCGACCAACCCGGAACGCATGGTCTGGGGTTTCGGTGATGCCACGGGTCTCAACGTCGTGGAAACGCCGTCTGGCCGCATCGGCACGCTGATCTGCTGGGAAAGCTATATGCCACTGGCGCGCTACGCGCTGTACGCGCAGGGGATCGAGATATACGTTGCGCCGACCTACGACAGCGGCGACGACTGGATCGAATCGCTGCGCCACATCGCCCGCGAGGGTGGTTGCTGGGTCATCGGGAGCGGCAACCTGCTGCGCGGCAGCGACATGCTCACCCAGGCGGTGGATCTCGCTGGGCTCTATCCGGATCCCGAGGAGTGGGTGAACCCGGGTGACTCCGTGGTCATCGCACCGGGGGGAAAGGTGATCGCGGGCCCGTTGCGCAATGCGGACGGTCTGTTGTTTGCCGAGATCGAGGTCGACAAAGTCGGTCCCGCCCGGCGCACCCTGGATACCGCCGGACACTATGCGCGTCCGGACCTGTTCCAGCTTCAGGTCAACCGGCAGCCGCAGAGCCCGGTGTTGTTCAAATGAACAGAAGCTGGCAGGCATCACGGCTTGACCGCCGGCAATTCAGCGCCCGATTACTGGCGTGTCTGGCCGCAGCGGCCTGTCCGGCCATCGCGCGCAGCCGAGACACGCGTGCGACTCTCCTCAGGGTCGCTGCCCTGCAGATGGCGCCGAAACTCGCCGATTGGCAGGCCAACCTGGAACAGGCGGAACGGCTGATCCGAGAAGCACAGGCCCTGGGTGCGCAATGGATCGTGTTACCGGAGATGTTTACGACTGCCGCGGCCTTCCATCCCGACATGCTCAGCGCAATCCAGCCGGTCGACGGGCCCGCCGCGCAGATGATGCTGCGGCTGGCGCGCCAGGGTAACTGCGTGATTGGCGGGTCCTTTCTGGCCAGCCGCGATGCCGAGGTCTACAACAGTTTTCTACTCGTATTCCCGAACGGGCAAGTCTTGCGCCACGACAAGGACCAGCCGACCTACTGGGAAAGCTGCTTCTACCGGGGCGGCGATGACGACGGCGTGCTGGCGACACCCATCGGGGGTATAGGCTCAGTGCTCTGCTGGGAGTTGATACGTTCTCGGACCATGCGCCGTCTGCGCGGCCGTATACGGTTGGTGCTGGGCGCTTCCTGCTGGTGGACGTTGAGCGACGATGTCGATGCCGACAACCCCTTGCGCACCGCGAACCTGACCATGCTGCAGCAGGCGCCGACGCGCTGTGCACGCATGCTCGGCGTGCCGGTCATTCATGGCTCACATGCCGGGCCGTTTCACGGCTTTTTCAGCCCCGACCTGGCAGATGTGCCGTATCGGTCGCGCTACCTCGGTGAAGCCATGGTGGTCGATGCCGACGGTGCGGTGCTCGCGCGCAGAGGCGCCGCGGAAGGCGCGGGGGTGATCATCGCCGATGTCGTCCTGCCGCCGGAACCGACGCCCTCGCTTGAGATCCCGGAGGCCTTCTGGATGCCCAGCGAGATGCCCGGACCCTGGATGGATTCATGGCAGCGCTGGCTGAAATCGGGTGCGGACTATTACGAGACAGTCACCCGGCCTTACATACGCACGGGTCTAATCAATGAATTCATCCCCGCGTATCTTCGTTGAGAATGCGCCAAAAGAAGGTTGCCGTTCGGCGACCTAACCACGTCAAACAGGAGAATCGACATGAGTGAGGAAACGGTTCATGACGGAAGCTGTTTCTGCGGCGCCGTCAAGTTTACGCTGACGGGCGAGCCGGAGGCCATGGCCTATTGTCACTGCGATTCATGCAGACACTGGTCAGCGGGGCCTGTGAGTGCATTCACGCTGTGGAAGCCTGAGGCACTGCAGATAATCGAGGGATCAGACAAGATCGCCGATTTCGAGAAGAACCCAAACTCGGAAGACGAAACGATTCAGAGTAGACGCAAATGGTGCACCGTATGCGGTGGCCATATCTATACCGAGCATCCCGCGATGGGACTGGTCGACGTGCCGGCTGCGGTGATCAGTCGTTTCGACTTCGTTCCCCTGTTTCATGTGCACTATCAAGAGACTGTGCATCGAATCGTGGATGGCTTACCCAAGTTCAGGGACCTGCCGAAAGAGGCAGGGGGGTCCGGGCAGACGCTCCCTGAGTTGGCCTGAGCATTACCGTACCCTTTACTCGCTTTGATTCCGTGGGATCGTGTGGATAGTTCAGCGATCAGGAGGACAAGCGATGAGTCAATCAGGGCCGGGCGAGGATTACTGGAAAAGGGCGGATGAGGTGATCCAACTTGCCAATGAACAACGCACCCAAGCCAGTAACATCAAGGTTGGTGCGTCGCTGCTCTACGTGGCTGCGCGCTTCAATGCCTTTGTCGCCGCATCATCCAGCGCGGATGCGGACGAGATGAAGGCCGATAAGGCCGAGGCCCTGGAGTACTTTTGCGATGAGTTCCGCAAGACGCTCTCTGAAAACCTGGGTGACTATATCGAACACTACGCGGACTACATCGAAAAGTTCAGGAACACCTGAGTATCAATGGCGTCGAGGACAAACGAAATGACAAGGGCGTATTTGTCACCGATCCCGGTCAGGGAGTGGCAGCCCCATGCGCCCCCAGAGTTTCAGGTACCACGGCAGTTGCCCGTACCACCGCGAAACCTCCCGCAGTTTGTCGCGGCCCGCATCGCTGAGTGTGAAAAACCGGATTGCCTCCGGATTACGGTCTGCGAAATCGACCTCGCGCAAATAGCCGTCGCGGTGCAGTCGATCGAAAACCAGCGCGATCTCCGGCACGAATTCAAGATACAGCCCGTTGCTCATGCGACCCACTCGACGTAGCAGGTGCCCTCTTTCCAGGGACCGCAAGGCGTCATAGAGTAGGATCGAGTGTGGCATTGGTCAATCTATGGGGTCGGTAATCAATGGGGTCGGTGACAAACGAGAATAACAATGATCCGCATTTGTCACCGCCCCCCTTTTGAAGTCAATAAGCAGGTGCCGCGGCATCGTATTTTAGACCCTTCGCCGCTGCCTGATCGCGCACTGCACCGTAGATGCGATCATCCAGTGATGCCTCGGCACCCCCACTCTCTTCGACCTTCTCCTTCAGGAAGTCGCTGCGCTGCTGTGAAAGGCTGCGGATCTCCGCCTGCAGCTGCTGCCGTTGCTCGGCCCTCTCCTGAATCAATACCTTGGCCGCGGCGGGGGCCAGCGCCTGCATCGGTTCCGGCAGGTCTTCACGCTTGATCTCGTCCAGGTCCACCCGGCCGCTGGAGACGTCATCGACCAGCTCGCTGTCGCCAAGCAGGTTGGCCGCGCCGCTGCCTGAGGTATTGAAGGCCGCCCGGCGCGCGCGTGATGCGACCGAGGCCGATGCATGCAGCTTGCGCGTCGCCGCCAGCTTGCCGTCCTTTGCGGCCCGTGTCTCGCTGTCGCCGTAGTACAGCCGGGTGGCGTCGAGCTCCTCTGACAAGCGGGCCAGCTTTTTGTCATACGGTGTCGCGATAGCGACCGCGCTGCCGGACGGATCGACCTGGAAATACTCGCCGGCACCGAGTGTCGCGATCTTCTGCCATTCTTGACTGGTGGCCCTTGCCGCGCCGGCCTGGATGGCATTCACCACAATGCC
>JAHEJD010000084.1:5968-10180 GCA_024639005.1 Chromatiaceae bacterium
TTCACGATGGATTCCTCCGTCTATTTCAGTGGATGACTCGAGAGCTTGCGCAACGCCGCCTCGGCGCTGCGGTAGGCCGTTTGAAACTGATCGGGTTGAGGTCCGGTGCCGGCGTCGCTACCCGCGCGGCGACCGTCGGCCGAAGGCACGGCGACGAACAGGGCCTGCACCAGAAAGAAGGTCCAGATGCCCAGGAACGCGCTTTCTGAATGTACGAAGGCCCATAGTCCGGCCATCAGCGCAGTCAGGTTGAGCGCCAGATCCATTAGCGCGGCCAACGGGCCGGGCTGGTGATACAGGGCACGCACCAGCCAGACCAGGGCCAGGTGTACGGTCAGATACAGCAGCGGATCTACAATCAGGAACCAGCTTGGGCCGGCGAGTAGCAGCCAGCCCGTCAGCGTGACGAACCGCCCCGTGCGTTCGGGGCTGCGCCGGAGCAGATACAGTATGTAGCCCAGGCCGAGGCCTGCGACAAGTGCGCGTATCGTCCATGCCGGCCCCAACAGCCCGGGAAGCACCGTATAGACCATGCTGCCGATTAGGGCCGCGACCAGCGCGACGATCACGCCTTCGGAAAAACTGGGGCGCTTCATCGTCCGGCCCTCCGCTGGCGCTCTTTGAGCAAAGCGACCTCGACGTCCTCGTCGCGCACGCGGACGTCGACGCTGGGCCAACGATCCACGCTGTCGGTTGCGGGGTTGCCCTTGCGCTCATCGAACAGCTCCGCCTTCTGGCGCATGCTTTCGTAACGCGTCCGTTTTTCGGCCAGACGCCGTGCCAGCTGATCGCGCTGCGAGGCCATCGTCTCGCGACGCCGCTCCAGCAACTGCAGTGAGCCTTCGGTCTCGAGCCTGCGCCGTATCAGCGAGCGCGCCAGGTCCTCCTTGTCGGCGGCGAAGCAGACATCCAGCTCCTCGCCCAGAGAGGCATGCAGCTGGTGGAACTCCGATTCCCTCTTGGCGAGCTGCTCATGTTCCCGTTCGTGCCGCCGGTAAGCCTGCTCGTCACGCGCCAGGTCTTCCTCCATCTCTCTGATCGCCTGACGCAGCAGGATGTCAGGTTCCTCCACGCGATCCAGGACCGCATGAAGGTCTGCGCGAAACAGGCGTGTCACTCTCTTGATCAATACCATGATGGCCACCTCTGTTGTTTGCCTGATGACTGGGTGATTTCAGTCTAGGAACCAGGATGAAACCGGCGTAGACACGGTTTGGTAAAAAGTCACCGCGTCTGTTTACAAAGGGTTTACATGTCTGCGCTTCGTTCAGCTGGTAGGCTGTTTGGGAAGAGACAGATGATCCTTTGTCAAAGGCCGGCGCAGGGTGCCGACAACACAGAGATCATGTCTTGCGCGGAGAGCCCATGAACGAAAAGGCACGCATCCTGGTCGTGGAAGATGAGGTCGCGATTCGTACCGGCCTGATCGACGTCTTGACTTATCACGGCCACGAGACGGCATATGCGGCTGAGGGAGGCGAGGGCCTGCGCATGGCGCTCGGTGGTCAGTTTGATCTCGTCTTGCTCGATGTCATGCTGCCGGGCATGGATGGCTTCCGGATATGCCAGCGCATCCGTGAGCAACGACCTGACCAGGCCGTGATCATGCTCACCGCGAAGACCGACGACGATGACATCATTCACGGCCTCTCCCTGGGTGCGGATGATTATGTCGCCAAGCCGTTTTCGGTTACCCAGCTGCTGTTGCGGGTGCAGGCCGTGCTGCGCCGGACGCGCCCGGCTGCACCCTCGGCCAAACACATCAGGCTGCGCGAAGGGCTCGCGCTGGATGTCTTGAACCTGTCGGGCAGCCGCGATGGCGAGGCGCTTGGTTTTACCCGGCGCGAAATGGAGGTGTTGACCTATCTGCACGCCAATCGAGAACGCCCGGTCTCGCGTGAGGAACTGCTGAGCCGTGTGTGGGGCTATGCACGTGAGCTGGATATCGAGACCCGCACGATCGATATTCATGTCGCGAAACTGCGACGCAAGATCGAGACGGATCCGAAGTCGCCGAAACACCTGCTGACGGTGCGTGGCGCCGGCTATCGTCTGGTAGGCGATTGACATGTGGCGCATCGCCGGCACCCGATCGAGCAGAGACCGGTTGCGCTGGTTGCTGGGCCTGTTCTTCATCGCGCTGGCCATTCCCAGTGCGGTGCTGACCTGGCAGGCATACAGTCGCCTGCAGTGGGAGAGCTTTTACCAGTACCAGCTGCTGGCGGAGGGACTGCTCGGGCGCATCGACCGGCGCGTGCGTGAAATGATCGCCACCGAAGAGGCGCGCGCGTTCACCGATTACCGCTTTCTCGTGGTGGAGGATGCGTCTGTGGCCCACGCTCTGCAGCGTTCACCCTTGTCTGGCTTTCCGGTCAATAGCGGCATTCCCGGGCTCCTCGGGTATTTTCAGGTGGATGCGGAAGGGCGCTTCAGCACACCCCTGCTGCCGAATGATCCAGAGCAGTCGGCGCTCGCCTTCGGCATCACCGATGCGGAACTGCGCCAACGGCAGGCAGTGCGTGAGCGCCTGTTGAAGATCCTCAGTCAGGAAGGATCCTTGGTCGAAGAGCAACCCGCCGAGACGGCGTTCGAGGACGGCGTGGAGCCCGCCAGTGAAAGGTCGGAGGAGGATCGGCGGGTGCGTCAAGGGGAGATGGCGCCGGCCGCTGCAACCGTGCTGCAGGACGAAGGGCCCTTCGGTGTCGCCGGGCTATCGGCCCGGGCACCTCAGACTAGCGCTCCAGTGACAGCGGCCTCAAGTATGCCGGGGCAGCAAGTGGCCACCGAGGTGCAGGAACAAAAGCTCGCTCAGGCCGCATTCGAACGCCTCAGTGAAGAGTCGTCGCGCCTGCGCAAGTCAAACAAGCAACCGGCATCGGCTGGCAGTATCGGCCGGGTCGATGAGCTCAAGCTGGACGAGGCCTTTGATGCAGATCAGGCGAAGCTGCAGGCGCGGCGTCCCTTGCCGCGTTTCAAGGAGCGCGTGGAGTTTGACGAGGCGCGGCGTGAACAAAGCCTGTTGCCGGTACCGCTTGGGCCCGCGCGCCCGTCCAGCGACGCCGAGCAGGCGGCGGAGCCCATGGCCGAATCGGCAGCACTGGTGCGCATCTTTGAGAGCGAGGTCGATCCATTCGAGTTCGATCAGGTCGGCAGCGATCACTTCGTGCTCTACCGCAAGGTCTGGCGTGACGGTCAGCGGTTCATTCAGGGCGCGGTAATCGAGAAGGCCGCGTTGTTGCGCGAGTTGGTCGAGGCGCCCTATCGCGACACCGCACTGGCCGGCATGAGTCGCCTGGGAATCGTGTTCGATGCACAAGTCCTGTCTGCGCTGGGTGGGCAACAGGGTCGCGATTATCTTTCGAGCACCGAAGAGCTGTCGGGCACTCTGCTGTACCGTGGCAGGTTGTCGTCGCCGTTGGATCAACTGGAATTGATCCTCTCGGTGACCCGGATGCCATCGGGTAGCGCCGGCCGCCTGGTGATCTGGGTGGCGCTGCTCCTAGGTCTGGTGCTGAGCGGGGGCCTGTTGCTGATGTATCGCCTCGGGGTTAAGCAGATTGAACTGAACCGCCAGCAGCGGGATTTTGTCTCCGCGGTCAGCCACGAACTCAAGACGCCACTGACCTCGATCCGAATGTATAGCGAGATGCTGCGCGAGGGCTGGACCGACGAGGCGCGCCGACGCAGCTACTATGCGTTTATTCACGACGAGAGCGAGCGCCTGTCGCGTCTGATCTCTAACGTCCTGCAACTGGCGCGGATGAGCCGTGACGAACTCAAGGTCGAGCTATGCCCGACCTCGGTCGCCCAGTTGATGGATACGGTGGCATCCAAGGTGGCGACACAGGTCGATCACGCTGGTTTTGCGTTGCGGCTCCATTGCAGTGACCCCGCCGCGACCAAGACGCTGGCGATCGATAATGACGCTTTCGCCCAGATCATGATCAACCTCGTAGACAACGCGATCAAATTCTCGGCCCACGCCGACGAACGCCTGATCGACATCGATACAAACATCCTGGATGACGGCTATGTCGCATTCAGTATTCGTGATCGTGGTCCCGGCATCCCGCGCGATCAGATGAAGAAGATCTTCCAACTCTTTTATCGCTCTGAGAACGAACTTACCCGTGAGACAGTGGGCACCGGTATCGGACTCGCCCTGGTGCATCGCCTGACGACCGCGATGGGCGGCGAGGTAGATGTCGTCAA
>JAHEJD010000085.1 GCA_024639005.1 Chromatiaceae bacterium
TATTGGTGGAGGCGGCGGGAGTCGAACCCGCGTCCGCAAATCCTCTGCCTTCGGCTCTACATGCTTAGTCGAATCAATTTTTTTTAACCGAGTGCCGCCCGATCGACAGGGCATACAGTACGGCGATTCCAGTTAGGTTTTAGCGAGTCGGCCCCGGACATACCTCATCGCGATCTTGTGAGATATGACGCCTGAGTGTCCCGAGGGACGCTGGACGCACAAGCACGGCTCCAGTCAGACGGCACCCTACCGGGTATTAAGCGGCGAGTGCGTAGTTGTCGTCGTTGGCAACTATAAGTTTGCGAATGGATTTACGAGGGTATTCGCACCTCGGCATGCACCTCGGGTTTCGCAATCCACGTCGAATGCCGTGTCGCCCCCAGGTCTATGGGTCAATATGACCCTTATTCCTATCGTCTCTAATCTGCCCAAAGCGGCGGCGCCGTTCGGGGCCCCTTGGCAACCCCAAGATCATGGCTTGAGCTGCAGCAGCAGATTAGCGACAAACCGGAATTACCTTGACTATCCCTTCGCTAGACAAGACTCGGTGGTCAGAGTTCCGGTAAATTGTACCACTCAACCGGTCTTGAAGATGCGCTGTTTCTCTCGCTGCCAGTCACGCTCTTTTTCATCGGCGCGCTTGTCGTGTAGCTTCTTGCCCTTGGCCAGCCCAATCTCGAGTTTGGCGCGTCCGCGCTTCCAATACATCGCGAGCGGGACCAGGGTATAGCCCTTGCGCTCGGTCAGGCCGATCAGTCTATTCAGTTCATCGCGATGCAGCAGCAGTTTGCGCGTGCGCATCGGATCGGGTCTGATGTGGGTGGACGCAGTCGGCAGGGGCGAGATCGTCGCACCGAAAAGAAAGGCCTCGCTGCCGTTGACGGTTACATAGGCCTCGGTCAGATTGATCTTGCCCGCGCGCAGGCTCTTGACTTCCCAGCCCTCGAGCGAGATCCCGGCCTCATAGCGATCCTCGATGGAGTATTCGTGCCTCGCCTTCTTGTTGAGAGCGATGGTGGCGCCGCCAGCCGCTGTGGATTTTTTCGCCTTCTTCGCCATGCGGCGCGAGTGTAGCACGCAGCCCAGGTCGGGGAGGGAGTCGCCTTGTCTGTACTGCACCTATTCGGGAGAATGACCGGATGATGCTTGGACCTAGCCCCTGCACGGGATCTTCATGAGCAATCAGCACGTCTCCATGCAAGGCATGTGGTCGTCCAGGGCCGTATTTGTCATGGCGGCCGTGGGTTCGGCGGTGGGTCTGGGCAACATCTGGAAGTTTCCATACATCACTGGCGAATATGGCGGCGGTGCCTTCGTAGCAGTCTATTTGGCGTGCATCGCGCTGATCGGCATCCCGATCATGATGGCCGAGATCCTTCTGGGCCGACGCGGCCGGGCGAGCCCGATCATCACCATGCGGACTCTCGCACGCGAGGAGGGTGCATCTCCGGCCTGGAGTGTTGTCGGTTATTCCGGGGTGGTCGCCGGTTTCCTTATTCTCTCCTTTTATAGCGTGATCGCAGGCTGGGCACTGGCCTATGTGTTCCAGACCGCGAGCGGCGGCCTGAATCAGGTCAGCGCCGAAGGCGCGGCGAGTCTGTTTGGAGACCTGGTGGGTTCGCCAGGGCAGCTGATGGTCTGGCATTCGGTATTCATGCTGATGACGGTCGTCGTCGTGGCGCGCGGGGTGCGCTACGGAATTGAGCGGGCGGTGACCATCTTGATGCCCCTGCTGTTCGTCATGCTGGTGATCATGGTCGCTTACGCCGCTGTCGAGGGCGACTTCGCGCGCGGCTTCGATTTCCTGTTCAACACCGACTTCGCGCGCGTCTTCCAGTTGTGTACCGGCCCGGCCGAGGATCTGCAGTGCAGCTTTAGCGGCGAACCGCTGCTGGTCGCTATGGGACACGCCTTCTTCACGCTGAGTCTGGGGATGGGCGCCATCATGGCCTACGGTGCCTATGTACCCGAGCACGCCTCGATCACTGGCGCGACCATCACCATTGCCCTCGCGGACACCGTCGTGGCGCTATTGGCCGGTCTGGCGATCTTTCCGATCGTCTTTGCCAGTGGCCTGGAGCCTTCCGCCGGCCCTGGTCTTATATTTCAGACCCTGCCGATCGCCTTTGGCAATATGCCCGGCGGTCAGTGGTTCGGTACGGTCTTTTTTCTCCTGCTGGTATTCGCCGCCTGGTCGTCGTCGATCTCTATCGCCGAGCCCGCGGTGGCATGGCTGGTCGAGAGTCGGCGATGGCGGCGTAGCGTTGCGGCCGTAATGGTCGGTGGGCTTGCCTGGTTCATCGGCATCGGGTCTGTGCTGTCGTTCAACTACTGGTCCGGCGAGGAGTACCAGCTGTTCGGCAAGACGCTGTTCGACCTCAAGGATTTTCTTGCCTCCAATATCATGCTGCCGCTGGGCGGCCTATTGATCGCGCTGTTCGTCGCCTTTGGGGCCGGCCGCCGCATGGCACTCGAGGAACTCGCGATCAGCCGTCAACGCCTATTCGATGCCTGGTGGTTTGTGATTCGCTATGTATCGCCGTTGGGAATCGCCATCGTTTTCCTGAACTCCATTGGGGTGTTTTAGTGGACGGACCCCTCCAGGGTGGTGGAAGTCTTCGCGGGTTGGGCGGGGAGCGCTAATTGGCGAAGATCGAGAAATCCGCATTGGTTCCGTTCTCTGCCCAGCAGATGTTCGACCTCGTCGCGGATGTCGAACGCTACAAGGAGTTTCTGCCTGGATGTAGTGACTCTCAACTGGTATCGAGCACCGAGACCGAAGTCTGTGGCAGGATCGAGGTGTCGCGTCTTGGCATTACCCAGGCGTTCTCGACCTGCAATGCGATTGATCCGCCGCACCGCATGGAAATTGCGTTGCGCGAGGGGCCGTTCAAGCGGCTGCATGGCGAATGGCGGTTCACCCAACTTCGTGACGACGCCTGTAAGGTGTCGTTGACGATGGAGTTCGAGTTCTCCGGCAGACTCATCAACGCCGCTTTCGGCAAAGTGTTTCACCAGATTGCCAACTCATTGGTGGCATCTTTCGTGGCGCGCGCGAGCGAGGTCTATCATGACTGAGCCGAAGATCACCGTGGAGGTGGTGTTTGCCAGGCCGGATGAACAGGTCCTTGAGCAGCTGCAGGTGCCGGCCGATGCGACCGTCGAAGCGGTGATCCATGAATCCGGCCTGTTGGCGCGTTTTCCCGAGATTGATCTCGCAACCAATAAGGTCGGCATCTTCGGCAAGGCGTCAGCGCTGACGGCCTCACTGAACGACGGGGATCGCGTTGAGATCTATCGGCCGTTGATCGCCGACCCGAAGGCTGCGCGCAAAAAGCGGGCAGCCGAGGGCAAGGCCATGAAAAAGGGGGCGCCGGCGCTACAGGAGACCAATGGCGGTTAAGGTACGGTAGGTAGGGCCTCCGTGCCCGCCTGCGATCGACTGGTGCAATTTGCAGGCTAGTTTTGCCGAGCATCAGCCGTCTGCCGGTTTCAGGCCGAGGGCAATGAGTGCCCGACGCCAGAGAGATTGCCTCTCGGGGACATAGTCGGGCACGCTGACCAGGATCTCTTGCTCCGGCGCTGCACGCTCATCAAGCGGCTGCGGGCGCAGATCCCCGGTGATGCGCACCAGGCGGTCGTTTTCAAAGTGCACCGTTACGCGTTCAATTTCACTCGGCGTGCTACCTCTGCCGATGGTGTAGACGTAATCCCAGCGGTCGGCATGAAAAACGTCGCTCAGCATCGGTGTGCCGAGAAGAAACTTGACCTGGCGCTTGCTCATCCCGGGTAACAGCTCGTTGATCTGCTCCTGGCCCACCACGTTCCCCTGCTGGATTATGGGACGATAGATCAGGCCGGTATTTGGCAATGGGTCTGGGGTCGGATCGCTGACGGTGCTGCAGCCGGTCAGGGCCGGAGTTGCGACTACGCCGATGAAAATGAGAAGCTTACGCATGTGCGAACAGATACCGTTCCTGGGCTTGTTTGCAGCTCGCAGAGACTCGCGAAATCGCGATAAAGAATACCATGCATCGGAGGTCAGGGTGGAGAACCAGGATATTCGCAGGGCGGGTCTCAAGGTCACGTTACCGCGGATAAAGATACTCGAGATTCTCGAATTCAGCGAATCGCGACACATGACCGCCGAAGACGTCTATCGTGCGCTGCTCGAGCGGGGAGAGGAAATCGGTCTCGCCACCGTCTACCGGGTGCTTACCCAGTTCGTCAATGCGGGCCTCGCCGAGCGACACCACTTCGAAGGCGGCCAGGCGGTCTTCGAGCTCGATCGCGGCCATCATCACGATCACATCGTGTGTGAGCAGTGTGGCAGGGTCGAGGAATTTCTCGATGAGACCATCGAAAAAGCGCAGCAGGACATTGCGGCAAAGAAGGGTTTCTCGATCGTCGATCACGCCCTGATTATCTACGGACGCTGCCGACGCGAGAATTGCCCCTACGACGACGCAGGCTGAGCCGACCAAGCGACCCGCAGCCCACGTGCCCTGCGATTTCCCTTGTTTATTCCGTATGTTGGGCGACCAGACATTGTCTTAAGCTCTATTATGGGTACGTTTGTGCCCGCCGAGAAAAACACAAACTGGAGGAGAGAGAGATGATCTACACGTTCAAGAGAGCGATTGCCGCCATGGCGCTGGCGGTGTTGGGTACGGCATCGTCGCTGCCGGTGCATGCAGCGGGCGATTACTTGCTGGCGACCGCCAGCACCGGCGGCACTTACTACCCGGTTGGCGTCGCGCTATCGACACTGGTCAAGGTCAAGCTGCAGCCGAAAGACAAAATCAACATGTCGGCGATAAACTCGGCCGGATCGGGCGAGAACATCAAGCTGCTGCGCGATGACGAGAGCCAGTTTGCGATCCTGCAGGGCCTGTATGGATCCTATGCCTGGAACGGTACCGGGCCGCTAAAGAAGGAGGGTCCGCAGACAGGCTTGCGTTCCGTTAGCATGCTGTGGCAGAACGTGGAGCATTTCGTAGTCAAGTCCGAGTATGCGAAGACCGGCACGATTGCGGACGTCGACGAAGTCAGCAGTGTCGCCGGTTTCGGAAAAAAGAACTCCGGATCGCTGGGTTCGAGTCGCACCATTTTCGCCAACCTCGGCGTCGACATCGACAAGAGATTCGACTTGTTTTACGGCGGATATGGTGCGCTGGCCAGCGCCATGCAGGACGGCAAGGCGGATCTGATCGGCACCCCGGCCGGTGTGCCGGTCGGTGCGGTGACCAAGCTGCTGGCGGCGCGTGGTGACGATGTGCGGCTGTTGTCGTTCTCCGCAGAGCAGGCCGCCAAGGCCGACGGCGGTCTGGGTCTTTGGACGCCATACACCATTCCGGCCGGGACTTACCCGGGCCAGACGGCCGACATTACGACCATCGCCCAGCCCAACTTCCTTGCGGTGCGGGCCGATGCCCCGGAAGAGGATGTCTATATGATCACCAAGACGATCTATGAAAACCTTGGCTTCCTGCAGGCGATCCACAAGGCGACTAAGGCGATGTCGGTAGAGAAGGCAATCGCCGGCCTGCCGATGCCGCTGCACCCGGGTGCTGCCCGGTACTACAAAGAGGCCGGTCTCGAGATCCCGGCCAACCTGGTCCAGTGACAACAACGGCCGCCGGTAGGCGGCCGTTTCTTTCTCCATGAGCGAGACTCCCCCCTTGGGTGATTCGGGGACGATGACCCTCGGCCTGCGCGACCAGCCTTGGTTGCTGCAGACCGTGTACTGGCTGGGCGCACTGATCGCCGTGCTCCACCTGGTCATGAACTTCACGACGCTGTTCTCCACCCAGTGGCAGAGCACGCTGCATTTCGTTGGCCTGGGCATCCTCGCGATGCTGCTATACCCGCCTGTCCGCAGCGTCCGGATCGCCGCCTCGCGCGGCTGGCTGGCAGTCGATCTGTGTCTGGCTGTCGTCTTCGTGGTCGCGACACTGTGGGTCGTCGGGTCCGAGGACGCCATCTACGATCGGGGTGTCAATATGACGGCCTTCGAGCAGGGGTTGGCGGTGGTCACGATCATTGCAGCAATCGAGCTCACCCGCCGTACCACCGGGCTGGTGATCCCGATATTGATCGTTGTCTCGTTGACCTATGTCGTCGGCTGGGGCGGCTGGCTGGACAACATCTTCAAGTTTGCCGGATTGAGCACCGAGACCCTGCTGTTTCGCAGCATCTACGGCGACGATGCGCTGTTCGGCAGCATCTCGCAGATCTCGGTGTCGTTTGTATTCATGTTCATCCTGTTCGGCGCCTTTCTGCTGCGCTCGGGGGCGGGAGACTTCGTTATCGCCATGGCGCGGGTCGTGGCCGGGCGGGTGGTCGGCGGACCGGGGCTGGTGGCCGTGGTGTCCTCCGGGCTGACGGGGACGATCTCGGGTTCGGCGATTGCGAATACGGTCTCGACCGGGGTGATTACTATCCCGATGATGAAGCGGGCCGGGTTTCCGGCGCGCTTTGCCGCAGGCGTCGAGGCGGCCTCGAGTACCGGTGGCCAGCTGATGCCGCCGATTATGGGCGCCGGCGCATTCGTGATGGCCAGTTATACCCAGATCCCCTACACGCACATCGTTGTAGTCTCCTTTCTGCCTGCGCTGCTGTATTTTCTGTCGGTCGCATTTTTTGTACGCCTCGAGGCAAAGCGTCTCGGTTTCACCATCGAAGAGCAGGCCGAGCGCGCCAGCTTCCTACAGATAATGAAGGAAGGCGGGGTGGTGTTTGTATTGCCGATCACCGGCTTGATCGTGATGCTGGTGTCCGGATTTACGCCGACCTATGCCGCCGGTGTGGCCATCCTCACGGTGATCGGGTCGAGTTGGCTGACCCCACGCCGGATGGGATTGCGGGCCATCGTCGATGCCCTGGCGCTGGGCAGCCGCAATATGATCACCACCGGTCTGCTGCTGGTCGCAGTCGGTCTGGTGGTGAATGTGATTGCAATGACCGGGGTCGGCAACACCCTGTCGCTGATGATTCAGCAGTGGGCCGGCGGCAATCTGGTGATCGCACTGGTCCTGGTCGCGCTGGCCTCGCTGGTACTCGGTATGGGCCTGCCGGTGACCGCGGCGTACATCGTGTTGGCGACGCTGTCGGCACCCGCCCTCTACAACTTGATTGCCGATGCGCAACTGGTCGGCCTTATCGCTTCGGGTCAGGCACTGCCGGAGGCCGTCAGCGCCATGGTGATGCTGGCGGCGCCGGATAAACTGGCATTGCTCGGTCAGAGCATGTCCAGCGAGGAGGCACGCGGCATCCTCGATGCGCTGCGGGGCATCGATCCTTCGCTGGTCACCGGGTTGTATGAGCAGATGCTCGATCCAGCACTGGCGTTGGGCATTCTGCTGTCGGCGCACATGATCATCTTCTGGCTCAGTCAGGATAGCAATGTCACGCCACCGGTCTGCCTGACGGCCTTTGCCGCCGCGGCGATAGCCGGCACCAACCAGATCCGCACCGGATTCACCGCGTGGAAACTTGCAAAGGGGCTGTACATCATGCCGCTGCTGTTCGCCTATACGCCGCTCCTTTATGGCGACTGGACCACCGCGCTGGAGATCTTCTTCTTCGCCCTGGTCGGGCTGTACGCCTTTGCGGCTGCGTTTCAGGGCCACCTGGAGACCGATCACGGTGTCGTGATGCGGATCGTCCTGGCGATCCTGGCCCTTTGCCTGCTATACCCGGGTGAGCCGATTTTGCATTGGGTCGGTCTCGCGGCGTTCGTTGCATTCTTCGCCTGGGACCGGACGATGTCCCGGCGGGCCCTTGCATAACGGGATGAGCCTACCGAACCGATGAACCTGACGCCTACCCAAGAACTGCAGCTCAATCACCGCTCGGTGCGGCGTTTTCTGCCGAGACCGCTCGAAGAGGGCCAGCTGCAGGCGCTGATTCGCTGCGGTCAGGCCGCTGCGACCTCGAGCTTCATCCAGGCTTATTCCATTGTGCGGGTGACCCGTCCGTCTGCCAGGGCGGCCATTGCCGCGGCGGCCGGCGGCCAGCCGTGGATCGAGCAGGCGGCAGAGTTCCTGGTGTTCTGTGCCGATCTGCGGCGCATCAATGGCGCGTGTGAGCGGGCCGGGAAGGGCAGGCTGCAGGGTTTCACTGAGCACGCCCTGGCGGCCGTGGTCGACGTCGGTCTGATGGCGCAAAACGTGCTTTTGGCAGCAGAGTCCCAGGGTCTCGGCGGCGTGTATATCGGCGGCATCCGCAACGATCCACAGGTGGTGGTCGACCAGCTGCAACTGCCGTCTCTGGTCGCCCCTGTCTTCGGCATGTGTCTCGGTTGGCCCGATGAGGCGAACGAGGTCAAGCCGCGCATGCCGGTCGAGTTTGTGCTGCACCAGGATACGTACCGCGATGTGCCGGCGACCGACGTGGCCGAGTACGACGCGCAGATGGCTGCCTACTATGCGGCGCGCGGGGCCAACGTAAAGCTCAGCGACTGGAGTCAGGCCGTGGCCTCTGCGATGCAGGGCAAGAAGCGTGAGCACATGCGCGAGTTTCTGCAGGCGCGTGGATTCTTCTTACGCTAGGAGTCTGCGCGGTAGAGCGTGCCGGACCTGTGGCCTCCCCACTTCGGCACGCTCTGCCGCGCAGACTCCTAGGTCAGGGTATCCGTGGCGGTACCCGGGGAAACAGGCCAAGATACTCCGTGTTCCACACGCGGCCGGTACGTGCGCGTTCTTCAGCTGTAGTGAAGCGGTAGCGGTAGACCCTGATGCGCAGATAGCGAGGCCCAGTTTCAGGGTAGGGATTGGTCTTGAGCAGTCCGGTGACGCTGGGCTCATTCTGCTGCAGGCGCCACATGAAGCGTTCGAACCAGGGGCGCATGGCCGGATTCTGCGGTGCGACGAACCAGATCATCCAGTCGAGGCGTGGGTGCAGCGGTACGATGAAGGCGGGTGTGTCATCGGGACTGTTCGGCTTGTAGCGAAATTCATAGGGGCGCCAGTCCCTGCCGTCTTGGCTACCCTCGATGATCAGCTCGTGCCGCTCGGTCTGCATCGTCGGGAAGATGTGATAGCCACTACCCAGACCCCAGGCGCGGACCCAGTTGGTCGGGTGATCCCATGGCGTCTCGCGTCGCTGATCAGCGATCAACTCGTAGATGGCATAGCCGCTCGCCGGCACGATCAGCAGCGCGGCGATCGCCAGTGCGGCGGCGGCGATTGGTGACTTTGTGCCCGATGCCGGGGTGCGGTTTAGCCATCCGGGGACGATGCGGCGTATTGCCCGATCGTCCAGCAGGAACAGGCACAGCGCGATGGTCAGCAGATTGATGAAGTTGTGGTTGCTGGTGCTGATGATCAACACCTGGACTGCAATGGTCGTAACCGCCGCGAACAGGCGAAACGGGCGTGGCAGGAAGATGAAGAAGGGTACCAGGAGTTCGACGAACAGGGTCAGGCCCGTGCCGGTCCGCAGCAGCCAGTCCGGCAGCTGATGCGCGTACCACGAGCCGATGTGCGGCAATGGCTGCGTCTCGAAGTAGTAATTCAGCGTCGTCAGCGACGCCCATGACGGGTCTCCGGTGAGCAGTTTTGACAGTCCGGAGAGGAAACGCAGGCGAAACAACAGCCAGTGCAGCAGGAATACCACCAGTCGGTTGGGCCCGATGCCGGATGCCAGAAAGATCGACAGGAAGCCCGCCTCCAGCAGCAGGTACTCCCATTGAAAATTGAAAAACAGCTGACCGACCCTGACCAGCGAGAGGTACAGCAGGAACAGTACGATCAGGGACAGCAGGGGACGCCAGCCGAAGAACAGCAGTACGGCGAACACGCAACCCAGGTAGCTCGTCCACAGCAGCGCGGCATCGCTGTGGTCGATCCAGAACAGGGTCGGGAAACGCAGCCAGCTGATTTCGCCAAAGCGGCCAGAAAGGGCATCGAGATATGGTCCAGCAGGGAGGATGCCGCGCTCGCCGACCAGACCCTCGATCTCTAGCGCCGTGGAGAAAAACGCGGCGAGATAGATCAGCGCCAGCAGGCGCAGGAACAACCAGCTAGTAAGTCGATAGCGCGCATCGGCTTCGAGCAGAAGAGGCAGCCAACGAGACGGATTGACCTTGTTCACCCTAGCCCGGGAGTCTCACCAGCA
>JAHEJD010000148.1 GCA_024639005.1 Chromatiaceae bacterium
AAGGAAGTGGATGCCTGTATGCTTGGGCTTCTCGGGTCACCGGAGCGAGATGAATTGTGCCGATGCGATGGGGTATTGCCGCTCTCGTATGCTTATTGACTATTGCAGCGGTAGGCTGCTCAACAATTAGGGAGAAACCCTCGGCACCTGCCGAAGACTCGGCCGCGCAGTGCGAGCAGTTCTTTCGCACCCTCGATACCGCAGTAGATCGCGCCGGAGTGCGTGACGGTGGTACCGCCAGGATCGACGGCTTTCCGTATCTTCGGGCAAATCGCTTCCTGGCCAGTTACCGGGATGAACCGCTGAGTAGGCGCCAAGAACTTTGGTGGATCGACCTCTTGAAGGGGCTGGACACGCAGGCACGGACGATCGAGTTGGCCAACCTGCCTGAACAAGATCGCGATGAACTAGATTTGAGTCTGTTGAGCACCGAGGATCCCTCTGTCGGTCTGATTCGCTGCGCTGAAGAGCTCGTCCGGAGGGATCTCTCCGAATCCGAATCCCTTGCCGTTTTACGGGGCGCTGTCGACGTCCCGGACGAGTATCATTATTGGAAACGGGTCGTGGGCCTTTATCCACTGTCCGCGCTGCCCTTCCTGCACGGTGTGTCTGCTTACCATGCCGACATGGAGGCGGTCTTCGCCACGCCGCTCGAGGACCTGCCGATAAAGGGGCGATTGATGCGCTATGAACCGCCGCCGGCGGCCATGGTAAGTGACGAAGACCTCAGCGCCATGCTAACGCGCGCTCGACGCAACCCTCTCAAGATACCCTTGCCAACGCCATCCGAGCTATCACGGCTGTTTGCAGCCTTTGCGCCTGTTCTTGAGATTGACCAGGTCGACCGGAACGACCGGATCGGGTCACCGTTGTTAAGCGAAGAGGGCAAGCCCGGCGTCGATACATCGGACCCTGTGGTTTTCGTAAGAGCGGCACACACGCGGTACGCCGGCGAGACCTTACTGCAACTCGTCTACAGCTTTTGGTTTCCCGAGCGACCGCGTACGGGCGCAATTGACCTATTAGCCGGCCGTCTTGACGGCATCACTTGGCGTGTGACGCTGGATGGTCGGGGTGAACCTTTGCTCTTCGACAGCATTCACAACTGTGGCTGCTACCACATGTTCTTTCCGACCGAGAGATTGCAATCGCGCGCGGTTGAGCAGACGTTTCAGGAACCCATATTGGTAGCTTCCACGCTGCGCTCATGGCGTCCAGGCAAACGCACCAGTCTGCGCATCGCGGCCCGAACCCACTACATTCAGAACGTCCGATATGGTGCAGAGCCTGAAGCCATGGCGGGAGAGCTTTACTCCTTTGCGCCGGATGACCAGCTCAGGAGCCTTCAAGGGGAGGATAATTCTCGGTACAGCCTGTTCCGGCCCGACGGTATCGTTCCAGGCACGCAGCGGGCCGAGCGTTTTATTTTTTGGCCGATGGGGGTTCCTGATCCCGGGGCCATGCGGCAATGGGGGCGACATGCGACGGCCTTCGTCGGTAAGCGACATTTCGATGAACCGAAGCTCATCGAGCGCTATTTCGAAATGTTTTAGCTCGCAAATTTTACAGTTTTTCGTCGCGGGAGTGGCGAGACGCCGCCGTGGCGGAGCGCACGCAGTGGAAGTCGGTAAAGGCATAGCCGACACCACCTCGAACTGGCTGGAGCGAGTACGGTCCGTCAGAGCGAGTGTATCGTCGTCCGCAGCAAGAAATCGGGTAGAGATTTGCAGGCTAGAGCTTAGATGTCGCACAGGGCGTATTCCTGAATCGCGTCCGGACCGACCTGAGGTAGCGGCATCCATCGCTTGCAATAGTTTTGTCCAGACTCTATCGCTGTAGCTGTGAAATCGCGGCACCTGGCTATGCTTTCGTTCACGAGGTGGGTGGCGTAAGCTGGGATGCGAGGTCGATCTCTGCGTTGGTGGTGAAAATCCTTGAAATCGCCTTGTGCACATGCGTACCGAAAACACCCGGTGAAATTCGTCAGTTGGGGAGTTCTGGTTTGGATGGTTTTGTCGCATAACGAAGCCGTTCTCGAACAGAGCGTAGGGTGACGCATGCATATCCACCTGGACCCAGTTGGTGGTATCGCCGGCGATATGTTCGCCGCGGCAATGCTCGACTACCACCGTGATTGGCAGACGCCCCTATGCGAGGCCATCCGCGGCAGCGGCCTGGCGCCCGATCTCGACGTGCGCGCCCTGCAGCACGATGACGGTTGCTTGACCGGACATCGCTTCGAGGTCAAGGAACCGACACACTCGGACAGGCATCAGCATCGTCATTGGCGCGACATACGCGAGCGACTTTACGACAGTGAACTCGACACCCCCGTCAAACAGCGCGCAAGCGCTATATTTGAACTGCTCGCCGAGGCCGAGGCCCAGGTCCACGGCAGCGCCATTGACGAGGTGGCATTCCACGAAGTCGGCGCCTGGGACTCGATCGCAGACATCGTTGCCGCAGCCTGGCTGATCGAACGCAGTGGCACGACGACCTGGTCGTGTTCGCCGCTGCCCCTCGGCCGAGGGCGGATCGCAAGCGACCATGGCCGGTTACCGGTTCCCGCACCAGCAACAGCTTTGCTGCTCGAGGGATTTCCGGTGTTCGACGACGGGGTCGAGGGTGAGCGCGTCACGCCTACTGGGGCCGCCATCCTCAAGCACCTTGATCCCTCCTTCGAGCCGCGAAGGACACCCAGCATTCTGCTGGGCCGCGGTTA
>JAHEJD010000025.1 GCA_024639005.1 Chromatiaceae bacterium
GGTACTCTACTTCGCTTATCTGGCGAACAAGATGCGCAAAGAGGCCGAGGAGGTCATGCCGCCAGAGACCGTCGAGACCGTCGAGCAGCTGCTCGCGTGGCTGCGCCGGGTGAAAGGCGACCGCGCCTATCTCTTGGCCGATGAAAATGTGCGGGTGACTGTCAATAAGCAGTTTGCGGAGCCCTTCACCCGCCTGGATCCAGGCGACGAAGTGGCAATAGTCCCCAACTCCCCCAATCCGCCCCCGCCACCCCAACCGCCCAAACAGCGGCAAGACGACTGGTAGGCTGCCAGACGATCGAGTCGATTACGTGTGGATCTGGATTATCCTATCCGTCCCAATTACCCACGGAATGCAGCGAGACGCGCTATGGAGATAATGTTGTTAGGCCTGGTGCTCTTTCTTGGCACGCACTCGATTTCCATCGTTAACGCGACCTGGCGCGACCACGCCGCTGCACGGCTGGGCGAATTCAGCTGGCAGGCGATCTACGCGGTGTTCGCAGTTGCCGGGCTCATCCTGATCATTTGGGGCTATGGTGTGGCGCGCCAGGCGCCCGTAGTGCTCTATATCCCACCGATGTGGCTGCGGCATGTCGCGCTGCTGCTGATGCTGTTTGTCTTTCCGCTACTGCTCGCCGCCTATCTGCCCGGCCGGATCAAGTCCACCACGCGCCACCCCATGCTGCTGGCGACCAAGATCTGGGCCCTGGCCCATCTGCTTGCCAACGGCATGCTGCATGACGTGGTCCTGTTTGGCGCGTTTCTGGCTTGGGCCGTGGTCGACCGCATCTCGATGAAGCGACGGGTGCAGCGACCCGTCCCTGGTGTGCCGGCGTCAAGGTACAATGACGTCATCGCAGTCGTCGGCGGCCTGGTCCTGTATGTCTGGTTCGTGCTGCAGGGTCACGCCTGGCTGTTCGGCGTCGCACCAGCCGGCTGAGGCAGCAAGGGATTCGGGTCAGGCCCAACCCCACAACTCGGAGAGCCCCGTGATGCGCTGGAAGACCGCCTATCGCTCCTTTTACTATCAGGATGCCCCTAAACCCGACGACCTGTCGCTGCGCCCCGCGGAGACCGCACTGCTGTGCATCGATGTGCAGAACTACGGCCTGGCGCCCAAATCTACCGCGGCCGAGAATGCGCGTTGGGCCCCGTTTATTGCGCGTATGCGCGATATCGTCATCCCCAACCTCGGCGCGCTGCAGGAGACATTCCGCAAACACGGAATCGATGTGATGCATGCGCGCATCGCCTGCCTGCTCGAGGACGGCCGCGACCGCTCGTTGAGCCAGAAGATGCCGGGCTGGAACAACCTGCTGATGCCAAGAGATACCGAGGAGTCGCGGATCATCCCGCAACTCGCCCCGCTGCCCGGCGAAATCGTCGTCACCAAGACCACCGACAGCGCGCTGACCGGCACCAATCTGCGCCTGGTGCTCAGCAATATGGGTATTCGCAATGTGATCGTTACCGGGATCTATACCGATCAGTGCGTTTCATCGACCGTGCGCAGCCTGGCGGACGAGAGCTTCAACGTCGTCCTGATCGAGGACTGTTGCGCCGCCGGCACCGACGAGCTTCACGTCCGTGAGCTGGAGATCATCAATATGATCTATTGCCATGTCCTCAGCCGCACAGAGCTTCTCGAAGTGATGGGGCTGGAGGCACGGATCTCATGACGCGCGTCCTATCGCGCCGAACAGGGCGGCACCTGATAGGTCACGGCTTTCGCCTAAACGGCTGTTAACCTGCAAGATGGCGGACCATCCACTCGCGAATGAGCCTGCGATTGGTCCAGGAGGTCGCTCGCCGGACCGCCTGGGCGGCAGGCAACCAGCGGCACTGTCGATGCTCAGCTGGGTTGAGTCGGATGCTGCGGCGTGCCGGCAGTTCGAGCGCAAACCAGTGTTCACGGTTGGTGTGCGCCGAGGGCGCATAGCGGGTGCGCCAGGGTGGCACGATCGGAAAGCTGACGGTGCGCCGCAGATCCACGAGCTTATTGCCGGCGCTAAGCCCGGTCTCTTCCGCCAATTCGCGCGCGGCCGCCGCGCGCGCCGACTCTTCCCAGTGGAGTGAGCCGGTGACGGACTGCCAAAAGCCGTGTGGCCGAGTGCGTTCCATCAACAGCACCTCGCCGGCCCGGGTGCAGATCATTACCAGTACGGATTCGGGGCGCTTGTAGTCCCCATCGGCTGGCAGTGCCGCGGCGTCCGTCTCCAATCAGCCCCCGCTACCCTCGACAGCGCCGGGCTGCGGGAGCCGCACGCGCAAGTGCAGTTCGCGTAGTTGGCCCTGGGTCACCTCTGAGGGTGCCTGGGTCAGCAGGCAGCTCGCACTCTGGGTCTTGGGGAAGGCCATCACGTCGCGGATAGATTGCGCACCGCTCATCAGCATCACCAGGCGGTCCAGGCCGAATGCCAGGCCACCGTGTGGCGGACAACCGTACTTGAGCGCAGTCAGCAGGAACCCGAACTTCTCCTGCGCCTCCTGTGCTTCGATCCCAAGCAGACGGAAGACCTGCTCCTGAATCTCCTCGCGGTGGATACGAATCGAACCGCCGCCGACCTCGGTGCCGTTGATCACCATGTCATAGGCCCGCGACAGGGTGTCGCCAGGCGCACTGCCGAGTCTGTCGACATGTTCGGCCTTGGGTGCCGTGAACGGGTGATGCAGCGCCTGCCAGCGTCCTTCGCCCTCGTCCCATTCGAACATCGGGAAGTCCACCACCCACAGGGGTTGCCAGCCCTCTTCCACGAGGCCCAGATCACGACCGAGCTTCTCGCGCAGAGCACCGATCGCCTCGTTGACCACGCGGGCCTTGTCGGCACCGAAGAAGATGAGATCGCCGTTCGCCGCGCCGGTACGCGCCAGAATCTCGCTGACCGCGTCGTCCGGCAGAAACTTGAGTATCGGCGACTGCAGACCGTCGCGACCCTGGGCGACATCGTTCACCTTGACGTAGGCGAGGCCCTTGGCGCCGTATATCCCCACAAACTTGGTGTAATCGTCGATGTCCTTGCGACTCAGCTCGCCGCCGGCGGGAACCCGCAGCGCCACGACCCGACCCTTCGGGTCTTTGGCTGGCCCGGCAAATACCTTGAACTCGACGTCTACCATCAGGTCGGCGATGTCGATCAGTTCCAGCGGACAACGCAGATCGGGGCGGTCGGTACCGAAACGCTGCATCGCCTCGGCATAGCTCAAGCGCGGAAAGGGATCAGGCAGCTGAACGCCGAGGGCGTTGTCGTAAAGGTCGCGGATCATGCCCTCCATCAGGCGCATGATCTCGTCTTCGCTCATGAACGACATCTCGAGGTCGAGCTGGGTGAACTCCGGCTGACGATCGGCGCGCAGATCTTCGTCGCGGAAGCAGCGCACGATTTGATAGTAGCGGTCCATGCCCGACATCATCAGCAGCTGTTTGAACAGCTGCGGTGACTGTGGCAGCGCAAAGAACCTGCCGGCATGCACCCGGCTGGGCACCAGGTAGTCACGCGCGCCCTCGGGCGTCGCCTTGGTCAACATCGGCGTCTCGATATCGAGAAATCCCCGGTCGTCGAGATAGCGGCGCAGCGTGCGCGTGACCAGTGCCCGCAGCACAATGCGCTCCTGCATCACCGGGCGGCGCAGATCGACATAGCGATAGCGCAGGCGCAGCTCTTCGGAGGTATCCTCATCGTCGAGCTGGAAGGGAGGGGTCTCGGCGCGATTGAGGATCTCCAGCTCCTGCCCCAGTACCTCGACCTCACCGGTCGGCAGCTCTTTGTTCAGCGTGCCCTCCGGGCGTGCGCGGACGCGACCTTTGACACGCACCACGAATTCGTTGCGCACATGTTCGGCGGTGGCGAAGACTTCAGGGAGATCGGGATCGTAGACGACCTGGACCAGGCCACTGCGATCGCGTAGATCGATAAAGATCACGCCCCCGTGGTCACGGCGGCGATTGACCCAACCGCTGAATTCGACCGTCTGGTCGATATGGGCAGTGTTCACTTCACCACAGTAATGGCTGCGCATGGCGTTTTCCCAGGTTGGAAAAGACGAGGCGCCCCGACCGGCGGGGCGCCTCGACTGAAGACCGTAATCGGTACCGCGACAACTCAGTTGCAGGCAGGACAAGTCCCGGTCTTGCAGCTGTGGCTGTCGGATGACGCCTCTTTGGCCGGCGCCTCTTTGCCACCCCTATCGGCGGGATTTGCCTTGGAACTACCTTTGGAATCGGTCGCGTACCAACCGGTGCCCTTGAGCTGGAACGCAGTCGCCGAGACGAGCTTTACCAGTCCCGGCTGTGCACACGCTGGACACTCCGTCAGCGGGGCCTCGCTGATTTTCTGCAG
The DNA here is from genome assembly GCA_024639005.1 of Chromatiaceae bacterium. Taxonomy (GTDB): domain Bacteria; phylum Pseudomonadota; class Gammaproteobacteria; order Chromatiales; family Chromatiaceae; genus Thiosocius. The sequence continues at coordinate 4,341 of JAHEJD010000025.1, forward strand.
GGCCTCCAGCTCATGACCACATGATTCGCACCGATATTCGTAGAAAGGCATGTCGTTACCTCAAGGATTCCAATGCCGGGCGAATATTACCACAGCCTGAAATGCGCCGAGAAGCGGCGCGAACGCGAATCCAGAGCGCGCAGCGGCCGGCAGCCTCGATCGGCACCGCTGCGGCACCCTCGGCCGGCGCCCGCCCTCCTCAGATCGGCAGCGTGCCGTCGATGTCGTTGCTGTCGTCTGCGGCGAGTTCGGGCTCGCGCAAGCGATTTACCAACAACCGCATCTGTGAGAGTTCATGCTCCGGCATGCCGAAGCGCAAATACTTATCGGTGGCCACCAACAGCGCCTGCAGTGCGATATTGCGCTCGTGCAGGTAGCGGAGCGCCTTGGCCAGGTGATGCGGATCGTTGCCTTCCGCCCGCATCTGCTCGGCAGCGCCCAGCGCGGCCTCGAGTTCGTCATCGTCTAGTCTATAGGTCTTCATGGATTTTAATGTCCTCCCCATGGCGATCACGCATCTGATCGCCCTGGCGCCTTAGCAGATGGCGAATCAATAGCTCCCGATCCTGCTCGCGGATGTGTGAAAACTCGATCCGGGCGACATGCCCGTACCTACCCGAGGATTCGTCTGTTGAGGCCGGACTGCTGTCGATGACAGTGCCGTAGATCAGCAGTCCGGTAAATGACGGGAACAACAGCATGCGGATCTCCAGGCTGGTGCCTGGCTCGTAGGGCTCATCAATCCCGACACACATGCCGCCGGCACTCAGATTCACCGGCGTCGCGCGCTCTGCGATGAGTTCCGGCTCCTGCGCGATAAACGCCCGACCGATGACCTCGATCTTTTGATCGATAGCGCGCAGATAGGCCGCGAGGTCCGGATCACGATTCTCGATCCGGCGCAGGCCCAGTGACATCTGCGCGGTGATCGCCGTCAGACTCGACAACACGGTGAAGTTGCCCGCCAGATCGTGATCCAGACGATCGAGGCGACTCTCCAACTCCTCAGCGGGGACCCGGCGCAGACTCAAACGGACCGTGTCGTCGATGCGAAAGAACCTGCGTCTTTCCGCCGCGGACTTATCGTGCTGTGTCACTTCTGTCATTGCGAGTTCCCGGTGTTCACTTCAACTGGAGATCCCCGAGGTCTCCAAAGTCTTCATCCATGCCGCGCATCAGAATCAGCTCGACGCGTCGATTCTTCGCGCGGTTCTGTGGACTGTCGTTGTCGACCAGTGGCTGGGTGTCGGACAGGCCCTGCACCAGCACGCGTTCCTCCGCAATCTCCGGATTGCGCAGCAGCGAGTGCAGGACGGTCACCGCACGTGCCGAGGAGAGCTCCCAGTTCGACCGGAAACGGCCCGTGCTGATCGGGATATTGTCGGTGTGACCAGACACCATAATGGTGCCGGGTTTGGCTGCCAACACCCTACCGATCCTGCCCATCACGTCGTGAAAGCCGGGGTCGAGCCGCGCACTCCCGGATCCGAACGACCCCTTCTCCTGGATGCGAATGATAATCTTCTTGTCGACCTGCTCGAGCGTCACCAGGCCCTGCCGGACCTCCACCTCCAGCGCTTCCTGCAGATCTGCAAACTGTTCACGCAGCTCTTCCTGCAATGCCCGTTGTGCCGCCTCCAGCGCCTTTTTCCGCTCGCTCTCCTGCTGCTGCTCACCCGCGCCCTCACCCTCGCCGTCTTTCATCTTGAGGTGTTCTTTTTCCACATCGGAAGTCTCCTGGCGAATCTCGGTAATCACCGACGGTTCGCCCAGGGTCGGGCTCCATTCCTGTTTGATGACGCTGATCCCCTTGACGATCTCGTTGGCCGGGATCTCGCGCTGCACCCCGAATGCGTCCTTCATCGACTCCGCCATCTTCTTGAACCGCACCGCATCAATGGTCGCAAACGACAGCAGCAGCACGAAAAAGCACATCAGCAGCGACATCAAATCGGCGAACGTTGCCATCCACGGCGGAAGTCCGTCTTCGCACTTTGGGCAGTCATCGGCCATTCATTGCACCTCAGGCCTGCGCGAGGCGCTTCTTCGGCGGTAGATAGGTACCGAGCATCTGTTCCAGCACCTTGGGATTCATGCCCTCCTGGATGCCGGCAATAGTCTCGAGGATCAGGGATTTATTCGTTTGCTCGAGTTCACTGGCTCGCCCCAGCTTGTCGGCCATTGGCTGGGCGAAGGCATTGGCGATGATGGCACCATACAGCGTGGTCAGCAGTGCCACCGCCATCGCCGGTCCGATGGCCGCCGGATCGGACATGTTCGCCAGCATCTGCACCAGACCCACCAAGGTGCCGATCATGCCCATTGCAGGCGCCATGATCGCCATATTCTTGAACATCCGCTGACCGACCTCGTGTCGCTGAATCGTCAGATCGATGTCTTTGGTGAGCATCTTCTGCACCAGCGCCGGGTCATGCCCATCGACGCACAGACCGATGCCTTTCTCCATGAAGGGGTTGGTAATCTCTTGTCCTTCGAGCGCGAGCAGACCGTTCTTGCGGGCGACATCCGCCAGGGTTACGGCCTCTTCGATGAGTTTTTTCGGGTCGTCTACCCTGTAAATAAAGGCCTTCAGGCCGATCGCGAAGGAGCCGAGGAAATCGCCGAGTGACACCTGCATCAGCGTGACCATGAAGGTCCCGCCCACGACGATCAGGATCGAGGGCACGTTGACGAACAACATGACGTCGCCGCCAGTCGCAATTGCGCCGATAATTACGCCAAATCCGCCCAGCAGGCCGACGAGCGTAGCGATATCCACCGATAAACCTCCTTGCGGGCACCGCCCGACGGCCGTGGTGCTACCAGCCAGGCGCGGTATGTGCAACGTAGCGGGAGTCAGGGCGAAAACTTTAGTTCTGCCGTCGACCAGGAAGGGGGGTCAATGCATCACAAATCGGTACTGGTGACCGGTTGTTCCAGCGGCATCGGGCGCTGTGTCGCCGTCGGCCTGCAGCAGCGAGGCTACCGCGTGATCGCGACCGCGCGCAGACAGCGAGATCTCGACGATTTGGCCCACCAGGGGTTAGAGGTAATCCATCTAGAGCTCGATCAACCCGCGTCGGTCGCCGCCGCCGTTACCCAGGTGCTCGAGCGCTGCGAAGGCCACGTATTTGGTCTCTTCAACAACGCAGCCTATGGCCAACCGGGCGCGGTCGAAGACTTGAGCTGGGAGGTACTCGAGGCACAGCTGCGCACTAATCTGCTCGGATGGCATGAATTGACCCGCCTCCTGATCCCTGGCATGCGCCAGCGCGGCGAAGGCAGGATCATTCAAAACAGCTCGGTCCTCGGACTGGTCGCCATGCCTTACCGCGGTGCCTACATCTGCTCGAAATTCGCGCTGGAGGGGCTGACCGACACACTGCGCCTGGAACTGCACGGCAGTGGCGTCCGAGTTAGCCTGATCGAACCGGGACCGATTGTGAGCCGCTTCCGGGAAAATTCTTACGCCAAGTTCAAGCAGAACATCGACGCCGAGAACAGCGTGCATCGCGAGCAATATCGGGCCCTGGAGGCCCGGCTCGCGAGCGACGGGCCAACAATGGCCTTTACACTGCCTCCGGAGACCGTGCTAAAGAAGGTGGTGCATGCGCTGGAGAGCAGGCGCCCGCGTGCACGCTACGCAGTCACCACTCCTACCCATGTGTTCGCTGCACTGCGTCGGCTACTCAGCACGCGACAGCTCGACTGGCTGTTGCGCCGGGCATCCGGCGACGGTAGCCGCTGAATCTGACCTGCAGGGTGCGCTCGCGCAGCGTATCGCACCGCGGCGCGCTCTCCAGCTCGGCATGCTTGCACCCCCGTTAGCCCGCTTATCTCACCGTTTTCCATCGCGAGCGGTTCGAGACGCCGCTGCGGCGGGGCGCACGCAGCGAAGGGCGGCGAAGGCGTAGCCGACACTACGTCGAGCCGGCCGCAACGAGTACGCACCGTCACAGCGAGGGTATCGGGCCGCGCAGTAGGTAATCGGTGAGATATGCGGGCTCAGCGCCTGGCCCCAGCCTTCTTTTTGGCCGTCGCCTTCTTCTTTGCGACCTTCTTCTTTGCGACCTTCTTCTTTGCGACCTTCTTCTTTGCGACCTTCTTCTTTGCGACCTTCTTCTTTGCAACCTTCTTCTTTGCGACCTTCTTCTTTGCGACCTTTTTCTTGGCCGCTACCTTTTTCTTCGGCGAAGCCTTCTTCTTGGCGGCCCTCTTCTTGGCGGTCTTCTTCGCGCCGACCTTCTTCTTGGCAGCTACCTTTTTCTTGGCGCTGGCCTTCTTCTTCGCCGCCTTCTTGCGCGGCGTCGCAGTCGCCGTCGCCTCCACCTGGCCGCGTAATTGGTTCATTTTTCGACCGACGGCGTCGACGATGTCATTGCCGATCTCCTCAATCTCATCGACCAGCGTCTTGAGCATCTTCGCCGCTTGGGTCTCGGTCACCCCCTTGGCGGTATCTGCAACCTTGTCGGTGACGGCGCCCAGGCCCTCTTTGACCTCGGTCAGCACGACGTCCCCGGCCTTCTCTACCTCAGTAATCACCGAGGAGGCGGTAGCCTTGAACGATTCGGCAAAGCCACCCTTGCTCGCCGATACCTTTTTTTTGCTTGCTTTCTTCGCCATCGCAGACTCCCTTGTTGAACAATCTTTTCACTCATAAATATAGGCGTGTCGAAAGAGACGGCAATAGCAAAATGCGCATAAATTGATTTGAGCCGACATGGGGCGAAGAAGCGACGGCGGTTGCAAAGCAAACAGGCACCGGCAAAAGAAGGGAAATGCGCTCGCGACCGGCAGCCTGCGCGCCAGCATCCCGATCGCTGGAATGCAAAGGCGCACCGTCAGGTCTGCGCGAAATAATCTGCGAGAAACCGATCGAAATCTTTCCGCGGTTCGGCCTCGAGGCGTTCCTGTGCGATGAGAGACTCTGCGGCCTTGGCATCCAGCTCGGCCATTCTCTGCGGCGACAGCTCTCGCTCGACAAAATAGCGCTGATGCTGATGCGAGAGGCGCCGCGCGAACTGGTAAAAGCCTTCACCCTTGTCGCGCATCTCAGCGAGCATCTTGGCGGACGGCGTCAGGTCAGGGGCGCGCACCTTGGTGATTTGCTCATCGACTGCATCTTCGAACCAGGCGCCGCCTTCGATAGCGTCGAGCATCTCACAGACCGGCAACATCGATTCGAGGATCTCCAGCGACCATGCGTGCATTGGAATCCGTACACCGCGGTGCTGCAGCATCAGTCTCGGCTCACGGCCACGGTGCGCAACGTCGAGCAGGTTACGGTCGATCTCGCGACGCTCGCGCTGATCGATCAACGGGCTCTCGGCAAGCAGACAGAAAAGAAGAAACGCCTCGAGAAAACGGCCCTGCGTCTCGTCCAGACCCAATGGATGGTAGGCGTTGACGTCCAGCGAGCGCAGTTCGATGTAGCGAATACCCCGTTTCTTCAGCGCCAGGCTCGATTTCTCGAGACCCTGAAGCACCTGCTTGGGCCGCACCGTGCTGTAGTACTCGTTCTCGATCTGCAGGATATTGTTGCTGAGCTGACGGTAGTCGTCGCCGTCACGCACACCGATCGCCTCCCACGCGGCTGCCGGGGTCATGGTCGCACGCAGCAGGCTGTCCGCATAGCAGCGCACGTCGTCGTAGCAGGCCTTGATGCCCAGACCCTCCTCGCGACTGTTTTGATAACCGATGTCGCCCATGCGCAACGAGGTGGCATGCGGCCCATAGTAGGTGGTCTCGTCAAACGATGCCAGATTGGTCGCCTGACCGAGAAAAAACGATTTACAGACCGCGGGCGACGCACCAAAAAGATAGGGGATCAGCCAGCCGAAGCGCTGCAGATTGCGAATTTGGCCCATGTAGCAGCGGTCGCGAAAGTCGCGCAGTCCAAAGACCCGACCCTCGATCCGACGCAATGCCGGCCACAGGTCCTCGGCGAGCGACCAGTTGAAGTGCACGCCGGCGATGACTTGCATGACGCGGCCGTAGCGGTAGCCCAGCCCGACCCGGTATAAATGTTTCATACGCCCTGCGTTCGAGTCCCCATACGCGGCAACCGGTATGTTTTGATCCCCGGAGAGGACGCAGGGCATGCTCGTGGACCAGAGTATCTCGTTGTCCAATCGACGATAGACGAAGGCCTGCAGATCGGCCAAATATTCCAGAGCGTCGCCCACTCGGGGAAATGGCGGGGTAATGAACTCGATCAGTGACTCTGAATAATCGGTCGTAATGTCCGTATGGGTGAGCGCCGAACCGAGCGCCGTCGGATGTGGCGTCAGCGCAATGCCGCCCGCGGTCGATACTCGCAGGCTTTCCTTTTCGAGACCGAAGCGGCCATCGTGAAGTAGCCGTATGTCGGTCTCGTTGGCGAGCCGGGCGAGCCGGCCCTGGACAGAATTGAGCAAAGCATTTTTCCGCGCAGTTTGGGCGCGCGATTATAACCTGCAGGCCCAGCCTATCGACGAAGGGTTTGCGATCCTACGAGAGCTGAGCGATCATGCGGCGCCATGCGCAGTTGTTCAGTGGTGATGGCCGTCCTGCTTTGTCCCTTGATGCTGCTGCCGGTCGGCCAGTGTCTCGCCGATGGACCGACAAGCGAACATGCCCTCCGCCTTTGGAAACAGCTCGACACACGCAAGCTCAAGCTGCGTTCCAAGACCGCCCTCATTGTCGACCGATACGGCAATTCAATCTACGAACGCGACGCCGACAAAGCGGTACCCATCGCCTCGGTCACCAAACTGATGACCGCAATGGTCATTCTGGATGCCAAGCTGCCACTGGACGAGGCCATCGAGATAGTCAAAGCCGATCGGGACTTACTGCGCCTGACCGGATCGCGCCTGCGCGTCGGTGCAACACTGAGCCGGGGCGATTTGCTGACACTGGCCTTGATGTCGTCCGAAAATCGGGCGGCCGCTGCGCTCGGTCGGACTTTTCCCGGCGGCATGGACGGTATCATAGAAACGATGAACCGCAAGGCAGAGGAACTCGGTATGCGCAGATCGCGTTTCGCCGATCCAGCGGGGCTCGATGCCGACAACGTCGCCAGCGCCCACGACCTCGCTCGTCTGGTGTTCGCAGCGATGCAGTACGCGGAAATCCGCGCGGCGACCACGCGCAGCAGAATGGATGTTCGTCCTTGGAAGAAGCGGGGACCGCTGCGCTATGTGAATACCAACCGACTGCTGCGAAGCAGCAAATGGGACATTCAGGTCAGCAAGACCGGCTACATTAACGAGGCCGGGCGCTGTCTGGTGATGCATACGGAGTTCGAGGGAACGCCGACCGTACTGGTCCTGCTCAACTCGTTCGGCAAACTCACGCCGTTTGGTGACGCGAACCGCGTGCGCAAATGGATTAAATCCGGCGTTCAGAACACGGGCCAGCGACAGGCACGATCCGAGGCAGGCACGGGTCACTCCGGCTGATCGACGACCGCTGCGCCGAGGAGCCTGAAAATGTCACCAGCCGCCGCGATGCCGATAATATTCCAAGGCTAGTTCAGCAGTGCAGTACGTGGCCGCATCGCCCGGATATGGTCGGCGAGTATGTTGGCGGATTCCTCTAACATGATTCGCTGAATACCCTCCTCGTCGTCCTTTTCATCGCTGTCGGCCGCAGGCTCGTCATCCTCGTCATCCTCGAGGCTGGCCAGCGGATCCAGTCCGCGGAAGGCGCGCAGACGGTTGCGGCGATCCAGGCGATCTTGCTCGCGCTGATCCCACTCCGCGCGGCGTACGGATTCCCGCAGAGATACGGTCTTGCGCTGCTCGAGCTCGATCAGGTCGTCTTCCTCCTCTACCAGGAAGCGGAACCCGGGATTGCTCTCCATCCGCACCAGCGAGGCGTCCCGCAAACTCGACACCGAGGTGATGCCATGCAATTGGTGCGCCGCCGGCTGGATCGATGCCCAGGGAAGCGCATTTTTAAGCGCCCGCTCGCCATGATCGGCGGCGCCTTTTGCGGTCGGGTAAACGATGTCCGGCATAACGCCACGATGCTGAGTGCTTCCGCCCTGTACGCGGAAAAATTGCGCCATCGTAAGGCGCAAGCGGCCTATGTCGTCGCGCGAGCGCAGGAAGCGGCCCAGATCCACCAGCGTCTGCACCGTGCCTTTGCCGAAGGTAGGCTCGCCAATGATCAGCCCGCGACTGTAGTCTTGGATTGCGCCGGCGAAGATCTCGGAGGCCGACGCGCTGTTGCGGTCGACCAGCACCGCCAGCGGTCCTTCATAGACCTGTTCCGGGTCAGGATCACGCTCGACCTCGATCTTGCCGGCCGAATCCCGCACCTGCACTACCGGTCCCTTTTCGATGAACAGCCCCGTCAGCTCGGTCGCCTCTGACAAGGACCCACCACCGTTGCGGCGTAAGTCGATGATTACCCCGTCGACGCCCTCGGCCTGAAGCTCATCGAGCAACTTGCGTACGTCACGCGTCGTACTGCGAAAGTCATCCTCGCCGGCCGCCTGTGCGCCAAAATCGCGGTAGAAAGCGGGTATCTCGACCACCCCGAGGCGCAACCCGCCGCTCTCGATCACTTCGCTCTTCGCCGCCTTGTCCTCGAGTTTGATTTCATCGCGCACCAGCAGGACCTCACGGGTGCGGCCGCCAACGCCCTGGCTCTTCGGCAGGACATTGAGTCGCACGATGCTGTCTTTCGGACCGCGGATGAGATCGACCACATCTTGCAGACGCCAGCCGACCACATCTTCCATACCACCGTCTCGGCCCTGGGCTACACCGACAATGCGGTCCCCGCCCTTCAGCTCGCCACTGCGCTCGGCCGGTCCGCCCGGCACTGTGCTTTGGATCTCGGTGAACTCGTTTTCATTGCGAAGCACCGCGCCGATACCCTGCAGCGACAGGCGCATCCCGATGTCGAAGTTCTCTGACAGCCGTGGCGACATATAGCTGGTATGTGGCTCGACGGTCAGCGTGTACGCATTGATGAAGGCCTGGAAGACATCTTCCGGCGTCATCTGTGAAACCCTGCGCTTGATCCCTTTGTAGCGCTTGCTCAAGGTCTCGCTAATCTCCGCCTCGTCCTTGCCGGCGAGACGCAATGCCAGGATGTCGTTCTTGACCCGCTTGCGCCAAACGTCGTCAAGGGCGGCTGGATCTGCCGGCCACTCGGCCTCGCTGCGATCGAACTGATAAATCTCGTCGCGCTCGAAATCGAAGTCGTTGGCGGCGAGGATTTCTTCAGCGTAAGCGACGCGCTCATCGACCGCCGCGCGAAAACGCCGGAATATCTCGAATGCGGGTTCCAGTTTTCCAGTGCGCAGATTGTCATCCAGTTCCAGACGATGGCGCTCGTAGCGCGCGACGTCCTGAGCGGTGAAGAAACTGCGGTTGGAGTCCAGCGACTCGAGGTAGCGATCGAGAATGGCGGTCGAAAGGCTATCGTCGAGACTGGGCTTGCGATAATGAAACTTCTCCATCACCTGCGTGATGATCAACGCGGCCTGGCGTTGTTGATCGCTTGCACGGAGATCGTCGATGGTGACGTACGTGGGTTTGGCGATTGCCGTGCCGGCGCACAGGCAGACGAAGGACAACAGAAGGCCGATCAGGCGAAGTTGCATAGCATTTACCTCGTCGCGCGGATCGTCCGCGCCTGTGTACCGCGTCGCTCGACCCGGCGTGAACTCTGACCTTGCCCCATTATCGCTTTTGCGGCAAGCACTTAGGCCCCAACACTGACCAGGTTATCGGCCGCCGCCAGTGGATTCCGCAGACCCGTGACCAGGGCCAGATACTCCGGCGACTCGGGGCCGAGCCAGCCATGTCGGATGAGGAAATCAATCACCACCAAGTTGCAATTCATCTTGAAGTCGTCCGTTTCGCGCACGATTGCAGCAATTTCTGCTAACGGCAGCAGCATGAACTCCTCCACCTCCCCGTCCATGTTGCACGGCACAAAATCATCTGGCACTTCGAGATCGTAGCAGTACAATACGTCGCGCCGATAACCGCGCTGAGTTACCCGATTGTAGGAAATCGCGCCGACAGGAACAGCCTTCCGTGCCAATTGCTCTGGAACAGCGGCCTCCTCTGCAGACTCCTTGACCAGGTTTTCCTCCAAGGTCAGCGTATGCGGCAGGCCGCCTGCCACCATATTATCCAGCGCGCCGGGAAACAACAGGCGGTCACGCGCCCGTCGACCAACCCACATGCGGATGCCATCGGCACCGCGGACATAACCATTTAAATGCTGACCGAACGAGCGAACTCCGAAATATGCGGCCGCGGCACGGTCGACGACACAGACCGCGTTCTCGCGCCCCCCGGGGGTCACGGCATAGGGTTCCCCGAGGAACGGGGTGATTATTTCCGCCGCGGCGAGCTCGCGGGCGACTTGCTCCAAAGCCGCGCTGCGGGCGGCGAAATCCCGCAGCCCCGGATCCAGACGCATTTCATCATCATCAAACTGAAATGTGTCTGAAAAACGTCGCAGGTGGCGGGCAAACGCCGGGCGAATGCAACCGACCACCTGGGCGTCGATGCGCCACGGCAGAAACACCTCGTCCAACGGCGGATTGCAGGCCGCCACATGCCGAAAATAGCCTGTCAAGTGGAGATTCCGTCGCAGATGATCACCGCCTGGCGCATAGCCTCTCCTACTCGGCCAGCCGCGCATCGCTGACAACCGCACCGTAACGGCGCGCGGCGGCGGCGTTCATGGGTCCGATGTCTGTCCGGACCTGCGCCGTCTGCCCGGCCTTCAGCGCGCGCGACACCCGATACGAGGCCTGCTCACGCAGGCCGCCACCCACCTGAGGCCCGACGACGACCCGCACGCCAGTGACCGCCAGTGGCGCTGTATTGCGGACGCTCACCACCAGATAGCCATTAGACGTCAGGCCCAGGGCAGTCTTGAGGTAGCGCGCGGGATTGTCCTGCAGGTCAAGTCGCGCAAGCTCCGCTTGCGCCAAGGTGCCAACATTCGACTTTGAAGAGGCGGCCGTGCGGAAATAACGGATTGCCTGGTCGCGCTTTCCGGTGAGCTGCGCCGCACGGCCGAGGCCGTAGTAGCCCTCGGCCGTCGGCAACAGCGCGACACTGCGCTCGAGGTCGCGTATCGCCCCGCGCGGGTCGTCGACTTCGTCGCGGACCAGGCCGCGTGCCAGCAGCGGGCGATAGTACTCGGGGTTCAGTGCAACCGCGCGATCGAGATCCCTCAGCGCTGCCTTGTCATTGTCCTGGGCCGATTTGATCTCGCCACGCAGGCTATAAAAAATGGCCTCGTCGGGCTCGATGCGGATTGCCAGATTGACCTTGCGCAGCGCCGTCTTTAGGTCTTTGTCCTCGACCGCCCCGCGGGCCTCGTCGTAGGCCTCGTAGGCCGGCTTGTTGCGCCGCAGACGGGCGATCTCCCGCTGATATCTCGCCTCGGCGATCTCGCCGCCGGGGTTACCCAGCTGGTCGACGAGCGCTCGATTTGCCGCAACGCGCTCGGCCGACGGCGGGTGGCTGGCGAACAGTCCCTCGAGCCAGTTGGTTTGCCTATCTTTCGCCAACCGCACGAAGGTCTCCTGCAGCTGCACCGCGGCGGCCGGGTCATAGCCGGCGCGGGCCATGTAGCGCATGCCGTAGAGATCGGCCTCGGACTCATCGTCGCGACTGAACTTCTGATTGGTCAGCTGGGCGCCGACACTGGCGCCCATCATACTGACGTCGCGATAGCCGGAATCACCCAGCGCCACGCCGGCGGCCACCAGCGCGCCCTGCAGGAACATGCCGCGCTCCATCGACTGCGCGCTGTGCCGGGCGGCCGCGTGCACGATCTCGTGCGCCAAAACCGCCGCCAGCTCGGCCTCGCTGCGTAACTCCACCAATAGACCGCGATTGATGGAGATCTTGCCGCCGGGTAGCGCCCAGGCATTCGGTGAGGAGTCATTGAGCACCTTGAATTCATAAGGTAACTTGCGGTCGCTGACCTCGGCCAGGCGATCGCCGACCGACGTGACATAGGTGGTCAACGCAGGCTCCAGGATATAGTCGCCGCCCTGAGCCTGGCGATAGGGCCCGTAGTTCTTCTGCCCGATCGCCATTTCCTGCGCCTCCGAGACCAGGGTGATCTCGTTCTTGCCGGTGACCGGATTGACGGCGCAGCCGGCCAGTGCCCCGACCAGCAGCATCAGCGCCACTATGGCGACGTTATCGCGGCGTATTGGTCTGTTGATCCTCATGGTTTCGATGCCGTGTCGCCCCGCTGGCTGAAACAGAAAAGACGGAGGGTCGTAATCGCGCCACGCGTCGTGGCACAGCTCTGAAGACCCTGACGATCGCGTCAGGTTCCTTTCTCGGCCTCCTTGACCTGCTCCCAAGCCACATCGAGCGCCTCGAGAGAGAGTTCCCGCAAGTCTTGCCGACCCGCATTGCGAAGCTGCGTCTCCATCGCACGAAAGCGCCGCTCGAACTTCTCATTCGCGCGGCTCAGGGTCTGTTCCGCGTCCATGCCAAGGAGGCGGATCACATTCACCATCGCAAACAGCAGATCACCGAGTTCGTCCTGCAGCCGGTCAGGGTCGATGGCTGCAACCTCCGCCTCGACCTCGTCGAGCTCCTCGCGCACCTTGTCGAAGGCGCCCTGCGCATCCGGCCAGTCGAAGCCGACCCTGGCCGCGCGTTTCTGCAGCTTCTCGGCGCGTATCAGCGCCGGCAGGGCACGCGCCACACCGTCCATCTGGCTGGCCTCCGCCGCTTGGCGCCCGGCCGCACGCTCTTCCGCCTTGTTTTGCTCCCAGGCCTGGCGCAGCTGCGCTTCATCGGTGACTTCGGCGTCGGCGAATACGTGCGGATGGCGCCGTACCATCTTGTCGCAGATGCCCTGGGCCACGTCTTGAAAATCGAACTGGCCCTCTTCGCGCGCTATCTGGCTGTAGAACACGATCTGAAACAGCAGATCGCCGAGTTCATCGCGCAGCTCTCGCATGTCGCCGCGCTGGATGGCGTCCGCCACCTCGTAGGCCTCCTCCAGGGTGTAGGGGACGATGGTCGCGCAGGTCTGGCGCCGATCCCAGGGGCAACCGCCCTCAGGATCGCGCAGACGCGCCATGATTGACAGCAGTCTTTGCACGGCTTCCATTCAGGTCTCGCCCTCAAGGGCCACAATCAGATCCGGTTGGTCGACCCTGGGATTGTTGACCGCGCGGCCTACCGGATACACCGTCAGAGCGGGCGCCCGCTGCGCCGCAAGAAGGGTCTCCAGCGGTTGCGGTTTTTGGCTGCGGATGTCCAGCCAAAGATCGAAGGCGGTCGGATCGATCACCACCGGCATGCGCTCGTGCACCGCCTTGACCTGCGCATTGGCCTCGCCGACCAGGATGGTGCAGGACGCCACCTCGTTGCCGTCGGCGTCCTGCCAGTGCTCCCACAGCCCGGCCAGCGCGAGTGGCCTCCCGTCGCTCGGTCGCAGCACGAAGGGCTGCTTCTTTCCGCCCGCACTGCGCCACTCGTAGAAGCCGTCCGCCGGTAACAGGCAGCGTCGATAGCGAAAGGCGTTGCGGTAGGCCGGTTTCTGCGCCGCCGTCTCGACCCGCGCGTTTATCATGCTGAAGCGGCTGTCTGGCCCCTTCGACCAAGCGGGTATCAGGCCCCATCGCACCAGCGCCATCTCGCGCCGGCCATTGTGATCCTGGCGAACGATCGGCACCGGCTGGGTTGGCGCGATATTGTAGCGTGGCTCGAGCAGCGGCATCGGCATCTCGCCGAATAGCCTGGCCAGTTTGTCGGCGTTCGAATGCAGGAAATAGCGGCCGCACATAGGCTAGTTGCCCGGCAGTGAGATACCGGTGACTTTCTTGTACAGGCTGACCGCATACGAGTCGGTCATGCCCGAGACAAAATCCGTCAACAGCAACAGCCGCAGATAAGGATCATCGACGGGTACCCGATCGGGGCCGACGAACTGCTCGGGTACCAGGCGAATCAGCATGCGGCTGCGCGGCGAGGCCCGCTCGCCGTGCTCTGCGACGTCATCGACCACCTGGACGAAACGCTCCAGCAGGTCGCTGACCACCTGGAATCCGGCGGCCTGGATACTCACCACCTCCGGCGCGCAATAGATCCGCTGGCGGGCATTGTCGATCAGGGCATCCAGCGCGGCGCGCGCCGGCACCTCGTCCAGCAGCGGAACATCGAATCGTCCGGCGAGGATAGCGTCTTCGTTGTCCATGAAGCAGCTGAGCGCCTGGCGTATCACCTCATTGATGACCTTTGCGCGCAGGAACTCGACCCGATCCTTGGGGTCGAGAATACTTTCCAAGCGCGGACGCTGGCGCTCCGGATCGCTGAGCAGCGGCCAGAACATCTCCAGCACCTCTGGATAGCTGAAGTGGCCGAGGCGAAAACCGTCTTCGATGTCGATCACGCGATAACTGATGTCATCCGCCGCCTCAACCAGGAAGGCCAGCGGATGCCGGCACCACATCGCATGATGATTGTCGCATGGGATCAGGCCCACGGTCGCCGCCACGTCCTCGAATGACGCACGATCGGCTGCAGTAAAACCCTGTTTCTTGGCGCTGATGCCCGCAAAGCGACTTCCGCCGAGGCATGACTCGCGTGGGTATTTGGTGAACGCGGCCAGGGTCGCACAGGTAAGTTGCAGGCCGCCCGGATTGTCGGGATTCTGCAGCCGCGTGATGATGCGAAAACCCTGTGCATTGCCCTCGAACGATAGAAAATCCTCGCGCTCGCTGCCGGTCAACAGGGCCACGCGGCGTGCCCCATAGTCCGCGTTGTACGCCCAGTGGCGTATGGCATCTTCGCCGGAGTGACCAAACGGCGGATTGCCAATGTCATGCGCAAGACACGCGGCCGCGACGATGCTGCCCAGATCGGCGGCCTCGACCGCGTCCAGACGGTGGCGGCCGATCACCTGCTCTCCGACCAGGGTGCCGAGTGACCGCCCGATGCTCGAGGCCTCAAGACTGTGCGTGAGGCGGGTGCGTATGTAGTCCACCTTGGACAATGGGAAGACCTGCGTCTTGTCCTGCATCCGTCGAAACGCGGAGGAAAACACGATGCGATCGAAGTCGCGCTGAAAATCGGTGCGCGCGCTCGACGCGGTGGGGGGTTGCTGCGAACCGAGCCGGTCTCGCGAGAGCAATTGCTGCCAGTGCATAGTGATGAGGCGATTCCGGTCGATTCGGCGATGCCGTTGTTTTTCGCCAGGAAATGTACCACCCGGCGCGAAGCGCTGACCACCGGGAGGTCAGTCATCTCGCACCCGGTGCCGCACCATGAGGGTGAAGACCCTTCGGGCAGAGGCGTTCATAACAAAATCCGTATTGGCAGATAGAATTTGTTTATATAAGCCGATTAAGGTAGACTCTTACGGTCGCTTTCTGGCGTGCGGGCGGCCAACGGCGCCGGTTGCAACCTTCCTCGCTCTAACTCCGGAGTCCGTGAAATGAAGCTTTTCAGCGTAGTCACTGCTGCGGTCTGTGTCACAGCCCTGAGCCAGGCCTTGGCAGCCGACACCCCACGCGGCGATTATCTGATCCACGTGGTTAGCCGGGATACTATCCCGGTAACGCTGTCGTTCGCCGGCACCGTATCGGCCGATAAGACCCTGCAACTCACCGCACAGATGCCGGGTCGCATCGCAGATATCGCCGGCCAGGAGGGCGATGCATTTGCGGCCGGCATCGTGTTAATCGAACTGGAGGACAGCGCCCTTTTGGCGCGCCGCGAGGCCGCACTGGCCAGCCGTGATGCCGCCGCTGCCGAAATCCGCAACGCCCGAGTCCAGCTCGATCGCGAACGCTTCTCGCCGCGCTCCAATGCAGCCAATACCGCACCCGGCGGCATGGGCATGCCGGCGATGATGGATCAGGCATTTGCCAATCCGATGCAAAACATGATGGGTATGCGCAGCCGCGGCGCCGACCGTACGTCGGACCTGGTCGGTATGGAGACCCAGCTGACACAGGCCACCACGCGGTTAAAGACGGCACAAGCCAACATCCGCGAGATCGATTCGCTGCTGCGCGATACCAGGGGGGTGGCAGAGTTCGACGGCGTGATCCAGAAGGTGCATGTAGAGGTAGGCGATACCGTGCAGCCCGGGCAACCACTGCTCGATTTCAGTGAGTCGGCCGCGCTGGTCGTCGAGGCCGATCTGCCAATTCGTCTGAGTCGCACGCTGGCACTGGGCCAGCCGCTGATCGTGGCGCTGGGCGCCGACCAGCGGCTGCCGGCCCCGGTCAGCCGGATCTACCCGGTGGCCGACCCGCGTCAAAACACCGTGCGCATCGAACTCACGCTGCCGGTCGGCGCCGGCGCCACCCCCGGCCAGTACGTCGAGATCCGCGTGCCCGACGACGCCGCTGGCGTGCCCGATCAACTCGTGATCCCGCAGAGCGCCATCGTTACGAAAGGCGGACTGCCACTGGTCTTCACGGTCGATCGCGCCGGCAAGGCCCGCCTGCGTGTCGTGCGGCTGGGTAATTCGCCCGATGGCAAGACCCGGGTGGTGCTGTCCGGCGTCAACGTCGGCGACCGGCTGATCGACCAGCCACCGCCGGGCCTGCGTGCCGGCACGCAGATCGTCCAGCCGACAACGACGCCGGAAACGGCACAGAACGCAGAATAACGAAGGGTTCGCCATGTCGGACATCGAACGCAAGGAAGCCGCGGCCGTCGAGCTCGGTCTCGCCGGCAAGACCGCGCGTGCATTCATTCATTCACCGCTGTCGCCGCTGCTGTTCCTCGCGATGCTGGCGATGGGGGTGCTCGGCCTGATGGCCACCCCGCGCCAGGAGGACCCGCAGATCTCGGTCCCTCTGGTCGACATTTTCCTCCAGTACCCCGGCGCTTCGGCCGAGCAGGTCGCGGCAATGGCGGTTAATCCACTCGAGCGCATCATGAGCGAGATACCCGGCGTGAAGCATGTCTACTCGGCAAGCATGCGCGGCCAGGGCATCGTCACGGTGCGCTTCAAGGTGGGCGAGCAGACCGGCCCCTCGCTGGTCAAGGTGCACGACAAGCTCGCCTCGCACCTCGACCAGATGCCAACCGGTGTTCAGATGCCGCCGCTGGTCAAAGTCAAGGGCATCGACGATGTCCCGGTCGTCACCCTGACGCTATGGTCACCGGAACTCGATGGCGGCAGCCTGCGCCGGCTCGGCGTCAACCTGTTGCAGCAGCTCAAACAGATCCCCAACACCGGCCAGGGTTTCGTGGTCGGCGGACAGCAGCAGCAGATCCGGGTCGAGATCCTGCCCGACAAGCTGCGCGGCAAGGGGCTGACCCCCGGCGAGGTGATCAACGTGATCCGCGGCAGTAATGCCGAGCAGATGGTCGGACGTTCCGAGACCGACAACCTCGACTCGCGCATCTATGCCGGCAGCTTCCTGAGGTCGCCGCTTGACGTCGACAACCTGGTCGTACGAGTGATGGACGGCACCCCGATATATGTGCGCGACGTAGCCAATGTCAGCTGGGCCAACGAAGAGGCGAGCAACTATGTCAACTATTACACCGGGCCTGCCTATGCCAACGTCGACGGCGCGGAGAAACAGGCCGAGGGCGACCTCGCAGTCACGGTCGCGATTGCCAAAAAAGAAGGTTCCAACGGCGTCACAGTGGCGAACGACATCCTGGCGATGGTCGAGTCGCTGAAGGGTCGACTGATTCCCGAGCAGGTCCATGTAGAGGTCACGCGAAACTACGGCGAGACCGCGCAGGAGAAGGTCAACGAGCTGCTGTTCAAGCTGGTCGTCGCGACCGGTATCGTCACGGGTTTGGTGTGGTATGCGCTCGGCCTGAAACCGGCGATCGTGGTCACTGTTGTAATCCCGGTCGTTATCCTGATGACCGTGTTCGCCGCGTTCGTGATGGGCTTCAGCATCGACCGGGTATCCCTGTTCGCGCTGATTTTCTCGATCGGGATCCTGGTCGACGACGCGATCGTGGTGGTCGAGAACATCTACCGGCGCTGGCTGATGGCCGGCGAGCCTTCGACCGAGATCGCGGTCGATGCGGTGCGTGAGGTCGGCAACCCGACCATTCTCGCTACCTTCACCGTGGTCGCCGCATTGATGCCAATGGCCTTCGTCAGCGGCCTGATGGGGCCCTACATGGCGCCGATCCCGGTGCTCGGCTCGATCGCGATGCTGATCTCGCTGTTTGCCGCCTTTGCGTTCACCTCGTATCTGGCGATGCGCATCCGCCCCTCGATGGCACAGTTGAAGAAGGCCGAGGAGGCCGAGCACGCGAGCAGCGAGAAGCTCGACCG
The DNA here is from genome assembly GCA_024639005.1 of Chromatiaceae bacterium. Lineage (GTDB taxonomy): Bacteria > Pseudomonadota > Gammaproteobacteria > Chromatiales > Chromatiaceae > Thiosocius. Next base: position 22,605 of record JAHEJD010000025.1, read on the forward strand.
GCTGTTTCGCAAGGTGATCCCGAGGCTGCTGGAAAGCAAGGTCGCCGGCTATGGCTTCCTCGTCGGATTGGTGGTGCTGTTCTTCGCGGTGACGGCGATGTTTTATACCACCGCCGTCACCGTGAAGATGCTGCCTTACGACAACAAGGCGGAATTCGCCGTGGTGATCGACATGCCCGAGGGCACCGCGCTACCGGCCACCAGCAATATGGCGCGCGAACTGGCCGAGAAGCTGCGCGAGATCCCCGAGGTCACTGCACTGCAGACCTATGCCGGCACCGCGCGTCCGTTCGACTTCAACGGCATGGTGCGGCACTACTATCTGCGCAGCGATCCCTGGCAGGGCGAGATCCAGGTGCAGCTGCTCAACAAGAAGGATCGCAAGCGCAGCAGTCACGACATCGCAGTACAGGCGCGCGCGCTGCTGTCCCCGCTGGCGCACGAGGCCGGGGCGAAGATCACCATCGCCGAGATGCCGCCCGGACCGCCGGTGATCCAAGCGGTGGTCGCCGAGATCTATGGCCCTGAAGCGGCCACCCGACGCCAGGTCGCCTCGGACATGACCAGGTTATTCGAATCGGTCCCGGGGCTGGCCGACGTCGACAACTATATGAGCCAGCCGTATGAGGCCTGGCGCTTCGTGATCGACACTCAAAAGGCCTCGACCAAGGGCGTCTCGACGCGCACGGTCATCGAGACCCTGTCGAACGCGATGGGCGGCTACCGCATTACCGACGTGCGTGAGGGTTCTGCGCTGGAGCCGACCTGGATCGTGATCGAGGTCCCGCTCGCGCTGCGCGCCAACCCGTTGGCCCTCAGCGATCTCCCGGTGCCGGGGCCACAAGGCAGCACGCTGCCGCTGGCCGAGCTGGGCAGCTTCCAGCGCATTCAGGAAGACCCCATCATCTACCACAAGGACCTGCGCCCGCTGGAGTACGTGGTCGGCGATGCCGTCGGCCGCCTGGGTGCACCGATCTACCCGATGCTCGAGATCGACGAGCAGCTCGAGGACTACGTGACGCCGGATGGTCAGACCCTGTCGGGGGCGATGACGGGCAAGCCGGCCGACACCGGCCTGTCGGCATTCGAGTGGACGGGCGAATGGACCGTGACCTACGAGACCTTCCGCGACATGGGCGCAGCGTTCGCGGTCGCGCTGGTGCTGATCTATATGCTGGTGGTCGGGATGTTCGGCAACTTTCTGGTGCCCGCGATCATCATGGCCCCTATCCCGTTGACCCTGCTCGGCATCGTGCCGGGTCACTGGCTGATCAGCCTGCTGACGGGGCACAACGCCTATTTCACCGCGACCTCGATGATCGGCTTCATCGCGCTGGCAGGGATCATCGTGCGCAACTCCATCCTGTTGGTCGACTTCGCCGTCGAGGAGGTGCGTCAGGGGGTCGAGGTACGCGAGGCGGTGCTGCGCTCGTGCAAGGCCCGCACCCGGCCGATCATGATTACCGCGTTCGCGCTGATCGGCGGCGCCAGTGTGATCCTCACCGACCCGATCTTCCAGGGAATGGCCATCTCGCTGATGTTTGGCGTGTTTGTCTCGACCGTTTTGACCCTGCTGGTCATCCCGCTCGGCTGCGTCAGTGCCGCAGACAGCCTGCGTGAGATCGCCGCCGCCCGGGACGCCGAGGCCGGCCAGCACTGACCCTATAGACCGGCGTCTGCAAAGGCCCGATGACGTCGTGCTCTCAAGCCGCTACATTGTAAGGCGTGAAGACTCCTGAGAATTCCGCAGCGACGCAGGGACCGGCTGGCCAACGGAGAAGCTCTCGGTCGGACGGCTGGTGGTCCGTGATTGGCATCGTGCTGCTGGCCGCGGGGTCTATGTCCGCGCGGGCCGCGGAGGATTTCGATCGCGCCCGCGCGCTGTATGAGAATCATTGCCGTTCATGCCATGAGAGCTGGGCACATACCCGGGACGGGCGCGCAGTCGATTCACTCGATGGGTTGCGCATGCGCGTAGCGTCATGGAGTCTTCACACCGGCCTCGGCTGGACCACCGAGGAGATCAACGCCGTCACCCGCTATCTGGACCGACGCTTCTACCAATTCACGCCATAGCAGCCTGATGTCTGCAGGGACGTCAATCCCGCAGCGCGGGCGGCAGCGGCAGCGCATTGGTGTCGTGCGAATAGTCCTCGGTCCGGTATTCCATGCCGGCCGGCGGCGGTTGGTCGCTAACATGCCATTGGCCTGAAGCATCCTGCCACTTGTAGACGCGGGTGGTCTGCAGCTCACGGCCAAGCGTGGTCTTGGCTGCCCAGTCCGGCAGGCGCTCCGGGTAGAGCGCGAAATACCCGCCCACGCCGGCGAGCGACGCCAAGATCAACAGCAGATACAGGAATCCGGCACGCCCGACCCGACGCTTGGCGTACGCTCTCATCGACCTGGGCCACGACATTGACTCGCCATTTGCCGAATGTAGCGCCCTAACCGGCCAATCGCCAAATCGGGAAGTATCCGCAGCACGCCCGGCCCATGGGCCAGATGCGGCGGCAAGCCCTCAGGTTGAAATCGGAACTGCCGATAGCCTTGGCATCAGAAAATCGTGATACTCCGTATCAGTCGTTGAAAAGGATGGCCGGCATGTTGAAGAGCATTGGAAAACCGTCATTGCTGCTGAAGTGGCGCAAGCGCTACTGGATCTGCATGCGTAGCGAGCGGCTCGATGACGGCCTGAGAAACAGGATCCGTCCTCTGGCCTTCGGCGGTTACGTGTTCTGGTTCGAGAAAGCGGACGCTACCTGAGCTTCCCGCGGTAAACCCTCGGGCTTAACGCCCCTCTGGATCACTGGCGCAAGGCCGCGCCCATGGATGTCGCGTCACGCCGCCACGTCATCGGCCCCTACAAGACGTCGAATCGCCGCTGCTCCGTGCAGCAGTGTCGCCAGCCGAACAGCCGTCTCCAACGGTTGCCAGCCCTGCCCATCCCCGGCCCGCAAGCTCACCCGCTGGCGATCGATATCGACCGCATTGACCCATTGAGGCTTCTTCGCACCAGCCCTCTCGAACAGCGGGACAAAAACGCCAGCGCCCCACCGGCGCGGAGTTGCGCAGCCCGCGAATATGGCCGAGAAGCAGATTGATAAGTTGTTCAATTCCCTATCAACCCGGCCTCCGCGGGTTTGGCGCTCGGGCGCCCAGACCAGCGTTGCACCTGCCCTCGGCGAGGCTGCCACCACACTGTCCGCACTTAAAATGTCTTTATTTCAATGACTTATTCTTATTTTTGCAGCTGTCGTTGAAGCAATAGATCCCGCACGGGGTCGGCGCCGAATTCCTGAATCCCTGACAGGGGCTAGCGCGCGAGCTGCGCTATCTTCGTGCACCGATCGATGGCCGGTCGCGCAAGCTGATGGGGTGCCGCATTGTCCACGAAGGCCTCCAGGTCGATGCGGATATCGGAGACCTCGCCGACAAATCGATCGCGCTGTTCCTCGCTGAGCGTATCGTCCAGCATCTGCAGCATGTCGATGGTCTCAGCGCGCACTTGCGCGACCTTGCTGACCAGACGGGGTGGCTGATCGGCGAAATCGACCCACCAGGCCACGAGGAACTGAGCCAGCGCCTGCTCATCGGCCTGCGCACGCAGCAGCCCCAGCAACCGCTGCTGTTGCTGTCGCCGGTAGCTCAGCCAATCCCCGGCCGTGTCCGGCATTTCGCCCACCTTGCGCTCGACGATTGCCAGTTGCATCGTCGAGAGATCACCGATCCAGCCTTCGATACGATCGGCATAGCGCGCCAGGCGCTCGCGCTCGCGCCGCTGCGGGTCTTCAGCCAGGTAGTCTTCCTGATACTCGCGGGCGCTCTCTGCCAACTCGTCTGCCAAATGGTCGATCTGTTCGGGCGTGATATCCCGCAGCACGACGGTGGCCAGCGTCACGGCGCGCCGGGCGTGTTCGCGATAGACGAGGTCGATGCTGTCGAGCAGGCAGTTCAGGCGGTCTCGGCGCAGACCGCGAGCGATCTCCGTCTCTGCAGTCTTCAGCAGGAACACTACGTCGGGAAGCAGATCGCGGCGGTGCTCGACCATCCAAGCGCTGAAGGGGTCTTTCCAGGCCTGACGCTGATCATGGTTCGGATCGACCAAACCGCTCGCCCAGCGCTGCGCCAGCCAGGCGCCATTGTCATATAGCAGTCCGGTACGGCTGCAGCCGGCGGCCAGTACCACGGCCGCGATGATTATGATACGAACGACGGTCACGAACTGATCAAACCCCTGCGCCCGTGGCAAACGGCGACGCGGCATGCACGGTGGCGCCCTCTGAGAACACATTATCGGCGCAACGTTGCCAGGTAAATACAATAAAATTGGCGAAATTGCGCGGCGTTGACCGCTTGAGGGATGGTCATCCCCGCCCTGGTGACGGAATATCCGGGGCTAAGGGGCATCTGCAGCGGGATCATACGGGCCAGGGCAAGTAGAAAGGTTCGATCGACGAAAGCGATTTCGTCGGGCACCAGATTACAGACAGTAGAGAGGCGAGTTATGCAACAGATCAACCAGGCACGGCGGCGGCTAATTCAGTGGGTAAGCGCCGTCGGCGGCCTGTTCGCAATCAGCGGCGCACGCGCCCATCACACCGACACCCACTTTGACGATAAGTCAGAGCACCAGATTGTCTACCAGTGCAACAAGGCCGATGCTGACTATCTGTCGCACATCCTTTTTTCGGTCGGCGAACTGATCCGCAAACACGGTGACAACGTCGAGATCGTGGTGGCCTGTTTCGGCGCCGGTCTGCATCTCCTCGGCGACCCGCCGGAGCGGCCGGTCGCCGAGGAACTGCGCCAGCGTGCCTCTTCGCTGGCGGCCTACGGTGTGGCCTTCCATGCCTGCAAGAACACCATGAACGGTCTCGGCTGGACCGAAGAAAACCTGGTCGACTATGCCAAGGTCGTGGCGGTCGGCGTGGAAGACATCATGCTGCTGCAAGAGAGGGGATTCAGTTACTTCAGCTGGTGAACGGACGATCAGTGGAAGTCGCGTGACACGATGTTGAGGCCGTTCAGCAATTCGCTGTGGTCTTCGAGACGTCGGCACAACAGGTGCTGCACGCCCTCGGCACGCTGGATCTCAGCCACTACGCCGAGCAGCTGTGCACCGAGCAGGATCTTGCGCTGGCGCTCGGCCAGATCCGCCCAGATCAACAGATTCAGTCCCCCGCTCTCATCCTCCAGGGTGACGAAAATCGCCCGGCCGTTCCCTGGGCGCTGCCGTATCAGGACCAGCCCGGCCGCGCGCACGATGTCACCCGCGGGGTGATCGCCGATCTCCTGCGCCGACAGAAAACCGCGCTCGCGCAACTGCCGCCTGATCAGGGCGAGTGGATGCTCGCGCAGGCTCAGTCCCAGCTGCGCATAGTCGGCCAGCACCGCCTGACCTTCATCCGGCGGGCACAGGCGCGGTACGCACTCCCTGAAGCGGTCCAGACCATACAACGGCATGGCATCCTCGACACCGGCGACCTCCCAGGCAGCGAGATGGCGGTGGCCGGCCAGACCCCGCAAGGTATCAGCGGCGGCCAGCGCCTTGAGATCGGCGCGGTTTAGCGCGGCGCGGCGCGCCAGATCCACAACGTCCTCGAATCGCCCCTGCCCGCGCAGCCGCGCAATACGTTCGGCTGCCGCCTGTGACAGGCCACGAACCAGCCGCAAACCCAGGCGCAAGGCTGGCATATGGCGCCCGGGCGGGGATCCAGGTTCGAGGCCTGCGTTGCGCGCCGCAGTCTCCTCCAGGGTGCAATCCCAGTCACTGTAATTCACATCGACCGGCAATACCTCGACGCCATGTTCGCGCGCATCGCGCATCAGCTGCGCCGGGGCATAGAAGCCCATTGGCTGGCTGTTGATCAGGGCCGCACAGAATGCCGCCGGGTGATAGCGCTTCAGCCAGGCCGAGACATACACCAGCAGTGCAAAGCTGGCGGCATGGGATTCCGGAAAACCATAGTCGCCGAAGCCGAGGATCTGCCGGTACAGGCGTTCGGCAAACTCGCGCCGATAGCCGCGTGCCTGCATCCCGGACATCAGTTTCTTTTGATAGAGCTCCAGCCCGCCGCGCCGCTTCCAGGCCGCCATCGCCCGGCGCAAATGATCCGCCTCGCCGGGCGTGAAACCGGCCGCGACCATGGCCAGCTTGATCACCTGTTCCTGAAAGATCGGCACCCCCAGGGTGCGCTCTAGCACCGAGCGCACCGCCTCTGATGGATAGTCCACCGCCTCCCTGCCCTGGCGACGACGCAGGTAGGGATGCACCATATCGCCCTGGATCGGCCCTGGGCGCACGATCGCCACCTCGATAACCAGGTCGTAGAAGCCCTTTGGTCTCAGCCGCGGCAGCATGGACATCTGCGCACGCGACTCGATCTGGAATACGCCGACGGTATCTGCACGCTGAATCATCCGGTACACCCCAGGGTCCTCTGCCGGTATGCGCGCAAGCGTCAATGCCTGCCTGGGGCCCTCGAAGCGGTTGATCAAATCGATCGTCCGGCGTATTGCCGACAACATCCCAAGTGCAAGCACGTCGATCTTGAGCAACCCCAATGCCTCGAGATCGTCCTTTTCCCACTGGATCACGCTGCGCTCGGCCATTGCCGCATTTTCGATCGGTACCAGTTCATCCAGGCGGCCGGCTGCGATCACGAAGCCGCCGACGTGCTGTGACAAATGACGTGGAAAGCCGCGCAGACTGTTGACCAGTATGCGCAGCCGTTGCAGCGTCGGGTTGTCCGGGTCGAAACCCGCCTCGGCCAGATGCGCGGGTTCGATCTCCGCGTGTCGACGCCAGGCCGAGACCGCTGATACCAGGGCCTCGATCTGTTCCAGCCCCAGACCCAGGGACTTGCCGACATCACGCAGTGCACTGCGTGTGCGATAGGTGATCAGGGTCGCCGCCAGCGCGGCGCGATCACGCCCATACTTGGTGTAGATGTACTGGATCACCTCTTCGCGCCGTTGATGTTCGAAGTCGACATCGATATCCGGCGGCTCATCGCGTTCGCGCGAGATGAAACGCTCGAACAGCAGGTTCATACGCGAGGGATCGACCTCGGTTATCTCCAGGCAATAACACACCGCCGAGTTGGCCGCCGAACCCCGCCCCTGACACAGGATGCCAAGCGCACGGGCGTGGCGGACGATGTCCCAGACGGTAAGGAAGTAGGCCTCGTAATGCAGTTCAGCGATCAATGCCAGCTCGTGTTCGATCTGCGCGCACACCCGCGCCGGGCAACCGTCCGGCCAGCGCCGCGCGATACCCTGCTCGGTCAGCCGGCGCAGCCAGGCGTGCGGTGTGAAACCGGCCGGCGTGACATCGTCGGGGTATTCATAGCGCAGCGCATCGAGCGAGAAACCGCAGCGCCCGGCCACATGCACCGTCTCCTCGAGCAGTGCAGCAGGATACAGCGTCGCCAGATCGTCCAGCGGGCGCAGATGACGCTCGCCATTGGACAGACGTGCATGTCCCAGCGCGGCCACCGGGGTGTTCAGACGGACCGCCGTTAGCACGTCCTGCAGCGCACGCCGTCCACGCACATGCATGTGCACATCACCACTGGCGAGCCGCGGCAGCCGATAGACCTGCGCCAGACGTTCACTGCATCGCAGACGTTCGGTATCGTAGCCGTCACGCAACAGTTCAACCGCCAGCCAGGCACGCCCGGCGAAGGTCTTCGCCAGCCAGGCGGCGGCATCTTCCATGTCATCCTGATCTGTTGGCAGCAGGGCCAGGCAGTCCGGCAGGGCGTCTTCGAGATCGGCTCGCTGCAGTCGATAGCTGCCCTTGTCTGCATGCCGTCGCCCCCGGGTAATCAGGCGACATAACTGCGCATAGCCGGCGCGGTTGGTCACCAGCAGCACCAGATGCGGCCCATCGCACAAGTGGACCTCACTGCCGATGATCAACGCCAGTCCGAGTGCCTTCGCCTCCTGATGCGCACGCACCACGCCCGACAGGGAACATTCATCGGTAACCGCCAGCGCGCGGTAGCCCAGGGCATGCGCCCGCTCGACCAACTCCTCGGGGTGCGAGGCACCGCGCAGAAAGGTGTAATTCGTCAGGCAATGCAACTCTGCATAGGCGTCCGGTACGCGGTGCGGGGATCGAGGGCCGCAGGGGGCCGCCATGCGCCCTACAGCCTGCGCCCCGCGTTCCTTACATGAAGAGTCCATGCAGATACCAACCGCCCGCGCGGCGATCCCGGAATACCCATAGGCGTTCACCGGCCGGGCTGTGCGCGACAAAGTAGTCCCGGGTGATATCAAAGCCGTCCCACCAGCCGGCCTCGATGCGCTCGGGCAGGTTTTCCAGGCGTAATGCGCCGCCATACTGCGGGGCGCCCTGGCATTCCCGCAGGGGTCGTGGCTGGGGCAGCAGCCAGGGCGGCTGAGAGACCCCTCGGGGCGACAATGGCACCACGGACTCGCCCGGCTGACAAAACTGCCAGGCGCATTCCGGCCGATGGTCGGCCAGACAACGCAGCCCGCGTATGCGCTGCTCGCCGAGGCGATTGCTCAGACGCTCGAGCAGGGCCTGGTCGGCCTGTGCCGGACGCTCGAACAGCGTGAGACTGCGCTCCTCGAAGGCCTGCCAGTCGTCCACCCGCAGATCGATCGCCACCACCGGCGCCGGGAATTGCAGACGCTCGATACGCTCACGCAACACCTCGAGCATGTGGTCCGGGTCGCGGCTGGGATCGAGCAGCCCCTGGCCGAACCGGGTAGGTGGATGATCACGGTGCCGCAGGGTCCACTGCAGGCGCTGCGCCCCACCACCCTGGCCGCGCAGAAAACCACACAAGGCCACCATCAGACGGCGCGCCGGGAACATCAGCGCCATGGTCTGCGCGATCTCGCCCAACAGTTCGATGGTCTGGCTGAAATGCCGCGGCGGCTGCCACTCCGGGCGTGGATCCGGCAGCCGACCGAGCAGGCGATCGAGCAAGTTCAACAACTGCGGCCCAGTGCGGCGCGCCAGTTCAGCACGCGGCAGCGCCAGCACATCGCCGATGCTGTCCATACCGATATGCCGGATCAGGTTGCGGACATCCCGCGCGCGGGTCAGGCATGCCAGAGGCAGCGGCGCCACCGCCTCGCACAGGCCATCCTGCATCACTACCTGGCAATCCGGTCGGTTACGGGCCAGCACGCCGGCAGCCATCGGCGTGGGCGCAACAGCGTGGCGAACACTGTAGCCAAGCTGTTCGAGTTCACGCTGCAAAGGCGCCAGCAGGGTCGGTAGACCGCCGAACAGACGCAGGCTGGCGCCGACCTCGAGCAGCAGCAATGAAGGTTCGAAGCTGATCCGCGCGCTGAACTGATAGGCCCAGGCCGCCAGCCCGTGCAGGGCCTGCTGTTCGCGTGCGCGATCACGCCGCTGTACCGACAGCCCGGTGCACAACGCCAGGGCTGCCGGCAACGCGAGTCCCGGCCGAATCCCGTAGGCCTGTGCCGCGCTATTGCAACGGCTGACTTGCTCACGCCCACCGAGCTTTTCGATAATCGCCAGTGCACCGGCCTGCTGCCGGCCGCGGGTGATTACCTCGAGCGGCAGGTGCGGAAAATACAGCGCGAGCCAGAGCATGGCTCAGGGGACAAGGGCCGGGCCCCCCCGGTCCTCGTCCCTGCCGACGGGCACGATGCATGTCGCCCCGCCCCAGGCACCGCGGCGTTTGAGCACCTCGACCGCGAGGCCCGCCGGTGAGGGGCGTACACGCAGACGCAGGGCCGCCGGCGATCCTTGGCGCACGGTGCGCAGCGAGCGAAACAGGATGCCCGGACAATCGCCCTGCTCGGCCGCCAGCTGCAGACGGCGCAGCTGGGCCGCCTGTACCTGCTCCGGCCAGACCAGCACTGCACTGCAGGCACCCGACTTGAGCGCCTGTTCGGCCGCCCACAGACGCTGCCCGGCCGACACGTCGCGGACCAGCAACAGCCGCTCGACCCGGACCCCGCGCGCCACCAGCGCCGGAGCGTAGGGCACATAGGGTGGCGCGACCCATGCCAGCCAGCGCGGCCCCGCACTCAGACGGGCCAGCAACGGCAGTATCAGTGGCAGACCCTGATGGGCATCACTCAACACCTCGGCCAGGGATGCGCGCGGCCAGCCACCACCGAGCACATCATCCAGCACCGTCCAGCCACTGCTCAGCAGCCTGTCTGCCGTCAGCAGGCCGCGTCGTCCCTGCCACAGGGCACCGTGCCGTTTCAGTTCGTCGAGACTTACAACCTGCATCGCAGCGCACACCTAGAGGACACGGCGGAATAAGACGGAAATAGAGAACAAATATAGAACATAAAGGCCGCCTTGGCGACCCCGCTGGCGGCGGCAAAAGTTGATAGCGGGTCAACTGCCGCGAAAGGAGGAGGACAGCGAGCCCCGCCAGACAGAAAAGGTTTCGGGAATCAGGCCGTCGGTGCGACGCCCAGAATCAGATCCCAATGCGCCTCGAGGTCGACTCCCGGTCTGCTGCTGGGGGAGAACGCCGCGGTTACCAGATGGCGCTGATCCACCGGCACCCGCTGGTACAGAAAATCGCTGTCGTTACGCGCCTCGTCGGCGACGTACAGCTGGGTGACAAAGGGTCGCGCACCGGGCCGATAGACTGCGACATGGATGTGTGGCGTGCGCCCCGGATAGGGCACCGGCCTGATCGTCAGAAAACGATAACGCCCCTGATCGTCCGCCAGGGTCCGGCCGAAACCCTGAAAACCCGCGTCGATGGCCTTCCGCCCCGGATCCCGCGGATGCCGATAGCGGCCATTGGCATCGCACTGCCAGATCTCCATGCGCACGCCACGCAACGGCGTACCGTTCTGATCGAGGATGCGTCCGCTCAGGTCGGCGATTGTACCCTTCGCCACGCCGTTCTGCCCGGCAACCTGTATCAGATCGTTGTCGTTGTCGAGCGGCGGCTCGGGCGGGTAGAAAGGACCGGCCGACTGGCGCGGTGTGAGTAGCCCGGTACTCGCCCAAACCGGCGCCGCGGCCACACCGATAGTACTAACCATCTGGCGTAAGAATTTCCGACGTTGCTTCATCGTTTCCTCCACGGGGCATCGATTTTCAGGGCGCGGCGCCTGCCGGGCACCATTTTAGAGGACTCTCGGTTGGCAATCGCCGCTACCCAACCTCAATCGGCTCCACGCTTTGTCCTGGTTTTGTTGAGAAAGAAAGGCTTGTGTTGAGGAATTATGCGACCATACTTCGACTCGTTGCTCGGCAACGGCCAAAATTCTGGCCTTAAAAATAGACAATTATGAGACACGATGAGAATACCGCACCGGCCCGTAGCGCGCAGTATGAGGCTGGCGACTTGTCGCGGGCAACGCTAGATCGACGCGGTCGGGTGGTGCATTCACGCCGACCCGCCCGCAAACCTTCCCTGAAATTAACGGAGCTCGACCCATGAAAAAGACACTTACAGCCCTTGCAACCGTATCCGCCATCCTTATGACAGGCGTGGCGTCAGCCGAATGCGCTCACAATAAGCACGGCGGTTCCTACGCCGCGGGCAAGGCCGTGATGAATTCGATGCCATACGCCGGCGGTTTTGTCCTCACCGGCCAGCAGAGCATGATAAAAGCCGAGCAGCCCGATATCGTCGATACTGCCA
>JAHEJD010000149.1 GCA_024639005.1 Chromatiaceae bacterium
AAGTCCTACGCGGCGGCCGTCACCGCCTTCCGCAACGATGAGGTGCAGCTGGCATGGTTCGGCGGTCTGTCCGGCGTCCGTGCGCGACTGCTGGTGCCGGACTCGGAGGCCATCGCCCAGGGTGAGGAGGACACCCGGTTTCAGACCTATTTCATCGCCCACGAGAGCACCGGCATCAAAGAGTCCAGCGACTTTCCGGACGCGATTGCCGGCAAATCCTTCACCTTCGGGTCCAAGGGTTCGACATCGGGCCGCCTGATGCCTGAGTTTCACATCCGCGAGTCCCTCGGCAAAAAGCCCGAACAGGCGTTCGAACGCGTCGGCTTCAGCGGCAATCACTCGCGCACCATCGCGCTGGTCCAGACCGGCGCCTATCAGGTCGGGGCAACCAACTTCAAGGTCTGGGAGAAAGAGCTGGCGGCCGGCAAGATAGACCCGGCCAAGGTCTCGGTTATCTGGAAGACGCCGCCTTACCCGGACTACCAGTGGACCATCCGTGGCGACGTCGACGCCGTCTGGGGTGATGGCTTCAAGGCGCGTGTAAAACAGGCCCTGATCGACATGGACGATCAGGCCCTGCTGGAGGCCTTTCCGCGTAGTCGCTTCATCTCCGCCAGCAACGACGATTACCAGGCAATCTACGACACGGCGAAAGAGATCGGCCTAGTCGACTAACGTTTCGGCATGTTCCTGCTCGAATCGGCCAGCGTCTGCTACAAAACCGAAGCGGCGCTGACCGATATCACGCTGCGCATCCCGGCGGGACAGAAGGTGGCGCTGGTCGGACGCAGCGGGTCGGGAAAATCGACCCTGCTGAAACTGCTGTTCGAGCAGCGGCCCAAGGAGATCGCCTGGGTGCCACAGGACAATGGGCTGGTGGTCAGCCTGTCGGTCTTCCACAACGTCTATATGGGCCAGCTCGGACGCCAGCCGCTTTGGTACAACCTGGTTAATCTGGTCAAACCGCTGCGGCGGCCGGTAGACGCCGTCGGCGAGATTCTCGAGGTGGTCCAGCTGCGCGACAAACTCTTCGAGCCCGTCGGCGAGCTGTCGGGCGGCCAGCAGCAACGCACCGCGATCGCCCGCGCGCTGATGCAGTCCGGCGAGGTCCTGCTCGCCGACGAGCCCGTGTCCTCGCTCGACGAACAGCAGTCGCGACTCGTGATGTCTACCTTGTGCCAACGGTTCCCAACGGTGGTGCTGGCCATGCACGACATCGACCTTGCCCTGGCCCACTGCGACCGCATAGTGGGCATGGACCGGGGGCGGATCACCTTGGACGCACCTACCAGCAGCCTCAATCGGGATGATCTGCTGGATATCTACGGTGAGTGATTCAACGCGTTTTCACTATTCGAAGCGCTGGAAGATCAGCTGGCTGTTCATCCTTGTCGCCGTCGCCTGTCTGCCGTTCGCGGACCTGTCGATCGACACCTACGATCCAATGGCGGAGCTGGGGCGACTGTTTTTCGGTCTGATCACCCCTACCTTGAGTGGCATCGAGCAGCCGCTGAACGCGCTGCTGCAGACCGTCGCATTCGCGATGCTCGGCGTCGCCTTCGGCAGCATTGCCGGTTTCTTGCTGGCGCAGGCATTCCATCTGCGCCTGGTGCGCATCCTTTGCGCCCTGGTGCGTGCAGTGCATGAGCTGTTCTGGGCGCTCATCTTCCTGCAGATCTTCGGCCTGCACCCGCTCACTGGACTGCTCGCGCTCGGTCTGCCCTATGCGGCGACGTTTGCCAAGGTGTATGCCGAGATCCTCGAGGAGGGCGACCGCAGGGCCTATGACGCCGTGCGCCGCCATGCCGGCATGACGTCCGCCTTTTTCTATGCACGCCTGCCGGATCTCTGGCAGCACTTCGTCACCTACACCAGCTACCGCCTGGAATGTGGGCTGCGCTCGAGCGCGGTACTCGGTTTTGTCGGCCTGCCGACCCTGGGCTATTACCTCAGCACCGCGTTTCTGGAGGGCATGTACTCGCAGGTCTGGGCGCTGCTGATACTGTTCTACCTGCTGATCGCCAGTATCCGATACTGGGTGAGGCCCCAGCTGCTGCCGGTCTACCTGCTGGCCGCGCCCTTCGTCATCGCAGGCGACAGCAGTATCTCTTTTGCGAACGTGAAGCGCTTTTTTACCGAGGATATCGTGCCCGCACCGCTGCGCAACGGCGAGGGTCTCCCCGGGTTGCTGGACTGGTTCGAGAGGCTGTTCGTCAATGAGGCCATCCCCGGCATCATCAATACACTGCTGCTGACACAGCTCGCACTGATCCTGACCGGTGTGATCGCGCTCGTCTGGTTTCCGTTGATATCCAAACTCTTCTTCGGGCCCTTCAGTCGCGGCGTCGGCCACCTCTTTCTGGTGGTCATGCGGTCGACGCCCGAATACATCCTCGCCTTCATACTGCTGACCCTTTGGGGACCTTCGATGCTGCCCGCCGTGATTGCGCTGGCCCTGCACAATGGGGCAATCATCGGGCACCTGGTGGGTCGTTACACCGATGCCCTGCCCCTGCGGCTGGATGCACCCGGCGGACTCAACCGCTATGCGTTTGAGGTCGTACCCCGTGTCTACAATCAGTTCCTGGCCTTTCTGTTCTATCGCTGGGAGATCATTTTGCGCGAGACAGCGATACTCGG
>JAHEJD010000004.1:0-61991 GCA_024639005.1 Chromatiaceae bacterium
ATCGGCGCCACGTCGAAGAACAGCTGTACGAAGAAAAGGAGCTGGCGCAGACGACGCTCGAGTCGATCGCCGATGGGGTCATTACGACCGACCGACAGGGACGCATTCGTTACATGAACGCCGTAGCGGTGCCGTTCACTGGCAAGCCCCTGCAGGAGGCCGTCGGACAGCCGCTGCATAAGGTATTCACTGTCGTGGATTCACCGACTGAGAGGCCGAGCGACTGGGTGGTGCAGCGCGTGCTGCGCGAGGGGAAGTCGGTCATCGACGCGAAATCCCGCCTGCTGTATTGCCATGACGGCAATGTGCATGCGGTACAACATACCGCTGCGCCGATCCGCAACCGCAGCGGTGACGTGACCGGCGTAGTAGTGGTCTTCCACGACATAACCCAGGCACGGGCCATGGAGCGCAAGCTGTCTTACCAGCCCAAGCATGATGGCCTGACCGGGTCGATCAATCGCACTGAATTCGAGGCGCGGCTGGGTGCGTTGATCGACAGTCTCGATCCGGGTCCCGCCCGGCACCTGCTCTGCTACATCGATCTCGACCAGTTCAAGCTGGTCAACGATGTCTGCGGCCATGCCGCCGGTGACGCCTTGCTGCGCCAGGTCGCCGGGCTGCTGAAGAAGGGTCTGCGCAGCGCCGATACCCTGGCGCGCCTGGGCGGCGACGAGTTCGGCGTGATTCTCACCAACTGCCCGATCGAGCGCAGCATCGAGATCGCCCAGGCTTTGCGCGAACGGGTGCGGAATTTTCGCTTCCCCTGCGGCGGCAAACAGTTCGCTGTCGGCGCGAACGTTGGGCCCGTACCGCAATCGCGGGGTCTCGGCAATCTGCAAGACGCGCTGAGTCGTGCCGACGCGGCCTGCTATGCGGCAAAGGATACCGGCCGCAACCGCGTGCATGTCTATGGACCCCGACGATCGCGAACTCACCCTGCGCAAGGGCCAGATGAAGTGGGTTGCACGCATCCAGCGGGCACGCGATACCGATGGCTTCCGTCTGTACTTCCAGACCATCGCACCGGTCGACAGGATCGGCGAGGGAGCAGGTTACTTCGAGGTCCTGTTGCGCATGATCGACGACGACGGCAGCGACATCCCGCCGGGGGCCTTCATCCCGGCCGCCGAACGCTACGGGCTGATGCCCGAGATCGATGACTGGGTCGAACAGCCTGCGTTGGCTATCGGCGTATGAACAGTCCGGCGGTGACGACATCTATCGCTGTTCGATCAATCTGTCTGGGGCGACGCTCGGCAACGACAAACACACCGCAAGGATTCGTGACTACCTGTAAGAGTCCACGATCGCGCCGGGGCGTATCTGCTTCGAGATCACCGAGACGGCCGCGATGTCCAATCTCGAGCAGACCAGTCAATTCATCCGGGAGCTCAAGCGCACAGGATGTCGATTTGCGCTGGATGATTTCGGCGGCGGCCTGTCGTCTTTCGGTTACCTGTAGAACCTTGCGGTCGATTTCGTCAAGATCGACGGCTCATTCATCCGCGACATCGACCGGCACGCGGTCGATCGGGAGATCGTCGAGGCGATCACCAGCATCGCGCGGGTAATGGGTCTCAAGAGCATTGCCGAGTTTGTCGAGACCGCGGCGGCGCCGTAGTGCTTGGCTTCCAGAAGATAACGACTTTTCTTGTCAGCCGGATTTACAGAGGCGAATGAAAATCCTTGAGCGGATACGCTAGACAATTGTTCTATAGAGTTATTTCTTAACTGGCATACCCTCTGCATCGTGAATGGCGAGACGCGCGCCTGTCGGTTTCCCGGTGATCCAAAGAACGTCTGTGCCGAGACGGAGAACAGAAAGAAGTGGCGAAGGGAGCCCACAGGCGCGCCGACTCGTCGGCCGCGCGTCGGCGCCCCAGGTTGTCCATCGAATTTTTTTTGAAAGTTAGTTTCAAAATCCCTTTTGAATGCTACTATCCGTGGCGTGTCGGCAGCCTGGATCCGCCGCGATCCAGGGGCCGGCACCCGAACGCCAAAAGCGTCTTGATGGGATGGAGTAACGTGGCAGTAGCGCGAAGAAATGGCGGTGGTGGCGCCAGCGCCTCCAAGGCGGGATCGGTCAAGGCCCTGGACCGCGGTCTTTCTCTGCTGGAATGCCTGGCGGCATCGGAGCGCGGCATGACCCAGAGCGACCTGGCGATGAGCGTCGGGATACCGCCTGCCACGACGTTCCGCCTGCTCAACACCCTCGAGCAACGCAAATTCGTCTATCAAGATGTTGAACGCGCGCTCTGGTTCGTCGGCCAGAAGGCGTTCCAGACCGGCAGCGCGTTTCTCGAAAGCCGCGATTTCGTCGTGCAGTCGCGTCCCTACCTGCGCGCATTGATGGCGCAGAGCAACGAAACGGCCAACCTGGCCGTCGCGCAAAACGGCGAGGCCGTCATTCTGGCCCAGGTACAGTCGCGCGAGATGATGCGCATGGTCGTTCCGTTGGGCAGCCAATCGCCAATGCACGCCTCGGGCCTCGGCAAGGCCTTGCTGGCTGCAATGGATGACGAGGCGGTTTCGTCAATCCTGCACCGCCACGGATTGCCGGCCATTACCGGACACTCGATCACCTCTCCGGAGCATCTGCGCCAGACGTTGGAAGACATCCGCGCGCGGGGCTGGGCGTACGACGACGAGGAGCATGCACTGGGGCTGCGTTGTGTCGCTGCGACGATTCACGATGAATTCGGAGGCCCCCTCGCAGCGGTGTCGATCTCCGGGCCGAAGTCACGCATACCGGATGAAAAGTTCCCCGAGCTCGGTCAACTCGTCTGCAAGACCGCGGCAGAGATCACCACGACGATCGGCGGCCGCATGCCGATACGGGCACAGGCAGCGGCGCGCGCGATTTAAGTTTCTTAGGCAACATCCAGAAGTTCGACCCAGTGTCGCACGCCGATTTGCGTACCGGTCTGGATGTGCAATAGACAACCGATGTTGGCGCTGACGATGATATCCGGCCTACCGGATTCCAGCGCCTCGACCTTGTTCTTCAGCAGCTGTTGCGACAGCGCCTTCTGCAGGATCGAGTAGGTGCCGGCAGAACCGCAGCAGAAGTGCTTGTCCTCAATCGGCGTCAACGCGTAGTTGAGTCTGCCCAATATCTCTTCGACCACACCCGCCAACTTCTGTCCATGCTGCAACGTACAGGGCGGGTGATAGGCAACCTTTCTGCCATCGCCGTTCAGATCCAGCACGGCAAGGTCCTCGCCAGCCAGGATCTCGCTGAGGTCGCGCGTCAGCTCGGTAACCCGCTGTGCCTTGTGCGCATAGCCGGGGTCGTGGCGCAGCACGTGGGCATAGTCGCGCACCATCGCCCCGCAGCCACTCGCCGTCATCACGATCGCCTCCACGCCTTTTTCGATGAAGGGCCACCAGGCGTCAATATTACGCCGCATGAAACTCGCGCCCTCTTCGTGTGCGTTCAGATGGTAGCTCACGGCGCCGCAGCAACCGGCCTGCGGCGCCGCCAGCAAAGAGATGCCGAGGCGATCGAGCACCCGTGCCGCAGCGGCGTTGATCTGCGGCGCCATCGACGGCTGCACGCAGCCCTGTAATACGAGCATGCGACGCGCATGTCGGGGCGCCGGCCAGTGACCGGCCGCACGCTTTTCCGGAACGGACTTTTTTATCGCGGCAGGCAAAACCGGACGCATCATCTGCCCGAGCTTGACGAGCGGTGTCACACGTCTCTCGTGCGACAACACCGTGCGCAGTGCCCAGCGGGTAAACCTGTCCGAAGGCTTGCGCCCAACCCGCTCATCCACGACCTGCCGGCCGACATCCACCAGATGTCCGTAATTGACCCCCGACGGGCAGGTGGTCTCGCAGTTTCTGCAGGTCAGGCAGCGGTCCAGGTGCAGCTGCGTCTTCTCCGTGACCTCCTGTCCCTCCATCACCTGCTTGATCAGATAGATGCGGCCGCGCGGACTGTCGAGCTCATTGCCGAGCAGGTCATAGGTAGGGCAGGTGGCCAGGCAGAATCCGCAATGCACGCAGGTGCGCAGGATGTCGTCGGCCTGTTTGCCGACGTCCGTTGCCTTGATGGGATCCGGGATTGCAGTCTGCATGATCGTCTCTCAAGTCACGTTCGCGAAATGGGCGGCAAGCGGCTTGCGCAGGGGGTGGTCTGAACAAGCGGGCTGAGCGGTCATTACCATTCGGCGTACAGCCGATGGGCGTTGCAGATGCCGTGCGGGTCGAATGCCCGCTTTAGCCTGCGGTGGATGGCGGCCATCGCCTCGGGCAGTGGCTGAAACACCCCTGCGGTGCGGTCGCCGCCGCGGTACAGGGTGGCGTGTCCCCCGACCGTCTGAGCTTGATGCCACATGGCCTCCGCCGCACGTTCGCCGCGCAGCCAGCGCTGCGCGCCACCCCATTCAACGAAACCGATGCCCTCGCGTTCGGCCAGCGGCGCCGTTGCCGGCAACGACAGCCGCCACAGCGGCGCATCGCCGGTAAAGAACGGGTGCGTGTGGTCGCGCACGGAGCGCCACCAGTCGTCGGCGTCCGACAGCCGCTCGCCACCGACCCGTGCCGCTGCGGCATCGACCGCGGCCCTGGCGCCGGAGAAGCGCAGATACAGACGCTCGCCGTCGTAGGCGCTGGCCGTCAGGGGATAAGGTTTGCCGCCGAGCGCATTCATGGTCGTCAACGCCGCATCGGGGTCTTCGTCACGCACCAGGGTGATCTCGGCGGCAGGCCGCGGCAGCACCTTGAGCGAGGCCTCGAGCACGATGCCTAGCGTCCCCAGGGCCCCCACCATCAGCCTCGACACGTCATAGCCGGCCACGTTCTTCATCACCTCACCGCCGAAGCGCAGCGACTCCCCTCGCCCGTTCAGTACCCGGGTGCCCAGCACGAAGTCGCGTGCTGCGCCACGATAAGGGCGGGCAGGACCGGACAGCCCGCACGCCAGCGCGCCCCCGAGGGTGGCGGTCGGCCCAAAGCGCGGCGGCTCGAACGGCAGCATCTGCCCGTGCTCGGCCAGCGCCGACTCGATCTCGACCAGCGGGGTTCCGGCACGTGCGCTGAGCACCAGTTCGGTCGCCTCGTAGTTGGTAATCCCGCGGTGCCCGGACACCGACAACGCCGTTCCATCGACGCGGCGGCCGTAGAAGCCCTTGGTACCGCCGCCGACGACTACCAGCGGCTGTCGCTCGGCACTCGCCTGTTCAACGACCTGTGCCAGGTCTGCGCTGATGTCCCGGAGTTCCATGGCCTCAGAACCTCTCCAGATCGGGCCATGGTGCATCGGCGTGATGGACGTGCATGGCGCCGTATTCCGCGCAGCGCTGCAGTGTCGGTACGGCCTTGCCCGGATTCAACAGACCGTCGCCATCGAAGGCCGCCTTGACCGCGTGGAACTGCGCCAGCTCCAAGGGTTGGAACTGCACGCACATCTGGTTGATCTTCTCCACGCCGACGCCATGCTCACCCGTGATGGTGCCACCCACCTCGACACATAGCTCCAGAATGCGGGCCCCGAACTCCTCGGTCTTCTTCCATTCCCCGGGCCGGTTGGAGTCGAACAGGATCAGCGGGTGCAGGTTGCCATCGCCGGCGTGGAAGACGTTGGCCACAGGCAGCGAATACTGCGCCGACATCTCGGACATCCGCTGCAGCACTTCCGGCAGGCGCTTGCGCGGGATCGTGCCATCCATGCAATAGTAGTCCGGTGCCAATCGACCGGTGGCCGGGAAAGCCGACTTCCTGCCCTTCCAGAGCCGCTGCCGTTCCGCTTCGTCGGCGGCGATGTGCACGCTGGTCGCGCCGCTGCTCTCCATGACCGCCCGCACGCGCTGCATCTGCTCGTCGACCTCCTCCTGGGTGCCGTCCAGCTCGCAGAGAAGGATGGCCGCAGCGCCCACGGGATAGCCACAGTGGGCGAAGTCCTCGGTGCAGCGGATCGCCAGCTCGTCCATCATCTCGAGACCGGCCGGGATGATCCCGGCGGCGATGATACCGCCAACCGCTGCGCCGGCGTTCGCGATATCGTCAAAGGCCGCCATCTGCAGTATCGCTACCTCCGGACGCGGCAACAGCTTGACCGTGACCTCGACGATAACGCCGAGCATGCCCTCCGAGCCGCTCATCAGGGCCAGCAGGTCGTAGCCGGGTGCATCGAGGCACTCGCCGCCGAAGGTGAGCAGCTCGCCGTCGATCGTGACCATCTTGAGTTCGAGCACGTTGTGAACCGTCAGCCCATACTTGAGGCAGTGCACGCCGCCGGAGTTCTCCGCTACGTTGCCGCCGATCGTGCAGGCGATCTGCGAGGAGGGATCGGGCGCGTAATAGAGGCCGTGCGGTGAGGCTGCCTCGGATATCGCCAGATTCCGCACCCCCGGCTGCACCCGGGCGATGCGTCGTACCGGATCGATGTCGAGGATCCGGTTGAACTTAGCGAGACCCAGCAGCACCCCATTATCGAGCGGCATGGCACCGCCCGACAGCCCCGTACCGGCGCCACGCGCCACTACCGGCACCTGCTGTTCCCTGCAGATCGCCAGCACCCTTTGGACCTGCTCTATCGTGTCCGGCAGCACGACGACCAGAGGCACGCGGCGAAACGCCGATAGGCCGTCGGTCTCGTAGGGACGCAGCTCCTCGGGCGCGCAAATTACGGATTCGGGCGGCAGGAAGCGCAGGAAGGCCGACGCCAGGGATGCGCGCCGGCCCGCTGCGTCTGCCGTGCCCATGGGGGCATCAGCCGTCGGCAAGTCATTGTTTGCCTGAGTCATCTCCTCGCTCTCCCGGACTTATTGAAAAATTTGAAAGTTTTTTTCATTTTTTTCTTGATGCCGCAGTTATAGCTGCTAATATTTCGTCATTCAAGGCCAAACACACAAAGAAAACGTCAGCCGCAAAATTTGAAAACGAATTTTACTATTTTCCCGCAGCGAAACAGCTGGACGGTTCGCGCCGACACATTTACCGAGGAATCAACGTATGGCAAAAATGAAGGCTTGCGACGCAGCCGTCCACATCCTGCAAAAAGAGGGGATCACCTGCGCCTTTGGCGTCCCCGGCGCAGCGATCAACCCTTTCTACGCCTCTCTGAAGGCCAACGGCGGAATCCGCCATATCCTGGCCCGGCACGTCGAGGGCGCATCACACATGGCTGAGGGCTACACCCGCGCCGCGCATGGAAACATCGGAGTCTGCGTCGGAACCTCCGGCCCCGCCGGCACCGACATGATTACCGGCCTGTACTCGGCCTCGGCAGATTCCATCCCGATCCTCTGCATCACCGGCCAGGCACCGCGGGCAAAGCTCGACAAAGAGGACTTCCAGGCGGTCGACATCGAAAGCATCGCCAAGCCCGTCACCAAGATGTCGGTCACGATCATGGAACCCGCCCAGCTGCCGAGCATTTTTCAGAAGGCCTTCTATCTGATGCGCTCCAGTCGCCCGGGGCCGGTGCTGATCGATCTGCCGATCGATGTCCAGATGACCGAGATCGATTTCGACCCTGAAGCATACACCCCGATGGCGCCGCAGAAACCCCTTGCGACCCGCGCCCAGGCGGAACGGGCCATCGAAATGCTGAACACCGCCGAACGGCCACTGATCGTCGCCGGTGGCGGCATCATCAACGCCGATGCCGCCGAACGCCTGGTTGAATTCGCAGAATTGACCGGCGTCCCGGTTGTACCGACCCTTATGGGCTGGGGCACCATCCCGGACGACCATCCGCTGATGGCGGGTATGGTTGGCCTGCAGACCAGCCATCGCTACGGCAATGCCACATTCCTGAAATCGGATTTCGTTTTCGGCATCGGCAACCGCTGGGCCAACCGGCATACCGGATCGGTGGACAAGTACACTGAGGGACGCAAGTTCATCCATGTCGACATCGAGCCGACCCAGATCGGCCGCGTATTCGGTCCAGATCTGGGCATTGTCTCGGACGCCGGCGCGGCTTTGGACCAATTCCTCGAAGTAGCCCGAGAACGCAAGGCGGCAGGCAAACTGCGCGACTGGTCGGCATGGGCGGACGAGTGTGAATACCGCAAAAACCACATGCTGCGGAAGTCAGACTTCAACCAGGTGCCGCTGAAGCCACAGCGGGTCTATCAGGCCATGAACGACGTGATGGATCGCGATACCTGCTATGTCACGACCATTGGTCTGTCGCAGATCGCCGGGGCTCAGTTCCTCAAGGTCTACGCGCCGCGCAACTGGATCAACGCGGCGCAGGCCGGCCCACTCGGCTGGACGCTGCCGGCGGCGCTCGGCGTCCGTGCAGCGCTGCCCGACAAGAAGATCGTGGCGCTGTCCGGCGACTACGACTTCCAGTTCCTGGTCGAGGAACTGGCGGTGGGCGCGCAACACAAGCTGCCGTATCTGCACATCGTAGTGAACAATTCCTACCTGGGCCTGATTCGCCAAGCGCAGCGCGGTTTCGAGATGGACTTCGAGGTCAGCCTGGCGTTCGACAACATCAACGTCGGCACCGACGGCGACGCCGAACCCGGTTTGGGCGTGGACCATGTCGCGCTCGCCGAGGCCCTTGGCTGCAAGGCCATCCGTGTGCGCAGACCGGATGAATTCGACGCCGCTTTCGCCGAGGCCGAGGCGCTGATGCAAGAGCACCAGGTGCCGGTAGTGCTGGAGTTCATCCTCGAGCGTGTAACCAACATCGCGATGGGCACCGAGATCGATGGCGTCAATGAGTTTGAAGACGTGCTGTGTCTCGACCCAAGCCTGACCCTTGAGAGCGGTTGGGTGAGTATGAATGACGGCGCAGAGCAGGGCCTGGTCGCCGAACCAGAAAAAGATCCCGCCTGACGATTAGCGCGAACGCCAACAAGGAGAACGACATGCCGAACTTTGCCGCAAATCTGACGATGCTGTTTCAGGAACATGACTTTCCGGATCGTTTCCAGGCGGCTGCCGAGGCGGGATTTCGGGGCGTCGAGTACCTGTTCCCGTACGACTACGACGCAGGTGAGTTGGTCGAGCGGCTGCACACCCACAAGCTGCAACAGGTACTGCATAACCTCCCGGCCGGGGACTGGGGTAGCGGTGAGCGCGGCATCGCCGTACTCCCGGACCGGGTCGGTGAATTTCAGGACGGCGTTGGCCGCGCGATCGAATACGCAAAGGCGCTGGGCTGCTCACAAGTGAACTGTCTCGCCGGGATAGCGCCCGCGGGCGCCGACCCCGCGCAGCTTCGCCAGACCTTCGTCGACAATCTGAGCTTCGCCGCCAAGCAACTGGGGGAGAACGGGATACGTCTGGTCACCGAACCGATCAACACGCGCGACATCCCGGGGTTCTTCCTGTGCGGTACGCAGCAGGCGGTCGACATCATTCGCGACACCGGATCAAGCAACATCGCGGTGCAATACGACATCTACCACATGCAGATCATGGAGGGCGACCTGGCGCCGACGATCCAGCGGCACCTGGCAGACATCGGCCACATCCAGCTCGCCGACAACCCAGGGCGGCACGAACCCGGTACGGGTGAGATAAACTACCCCTTCCTGTTCGACTTTATCGACCAAAGCGGATACCACGGCTGGATCGGCTGCGAGTATATCCCGAGCACTACCACCGCCGAGGGGCTTGGTTGGTTCGAGCCTTACAGGCCGGCCTGAACCGTGTAGGCGCAGGCGCAAGTCACTGCATTGCCGAAACCACAACAACAGGGTAAATCACTATGAGCGCAGTTGGATTCATCGGCCTGGGGATCATGGGCGCCCCGATGGCAGAACACCTTAGCGACGCCGGACACAAACTGTTCGCCCATACGCGCGGTAAGGTCCCGCAAGCCCTCATCGACAAGGGCGCAGTCGTCTGTGCCAGCGGGCAGGAGGTCGCAGAGCAAAGCGACTTCATCATCACCATGGTGCCGGATACACCGCACGTCGAGGACGTGCTGTTCAGCGACACAGGCGTCGCCGCCGGCCTGTCGCCCGGCAAGATGGTGATCGACATGAGCTCTATCTCGCCGATCGAGACCAAGGCGTTCGCACAACGCATCAACGAGCTCGGCTGCCAGTATCTGGATGCGCCGGTCTCGGGCGGTGAAGTCGGCGCCAAGGCCGGCACGCTGACCATTATGGTCGGCGGCGAGCAGGCCGCGTTCGATCAGGTAAAGCCGCTGTTCGAGCTGATGGGCAAGAACATCACGCTGGTCGGGGGTAATGGTGACGGACAGACCTGCAAGGTCGCGAACCAGATCATCGTGGCACTCAACATCGAGGCGGTCTCCGAGGCGCTGCTGTTCGCCTCCAAAGCCGGTGCCGATCCGGCCCGGGTGCGGGAGGCCTTGATGGGGGGCTTCGCGTCTTCGAAGATCCTCGAGGTCCACGGCGAGCGCATGGTCAAACGCACCTTCGATCCCGGGTTCCGTATCGAGCTGCACCAAAAAGACCTCAACCTGGCGTTGTCCAATGCGCGCGCGATGGGCCTGAGCCTGCCCAACACCGCGACCGCACAGGAACTGTTCAACGCCTGTGCGGCGCATGGCGGCAGCGCATGGGATCACTCCGCAATGGTGCGCGCACTCGAGCTGCTCGCCGATCACGAAGTCGCCTGATGCACCGGCTGCCGTGACCACGCCGTCACGTCGGCCACACACTAGGCAGCTCAGACAATCCAGATGAAAGAACAACCGGCTCAGCTGCTCCGACGACTATTCGATGCCGCCGTGGAGGCCGCTTCACCGGCCACCTGTCTGCCTGCCCACCTCCCGGCGCCGCCGCGCGGCAGGACCGTGGTCATCGGCGCCGGCAAGGCCGCCGCGGCAATGGCGCGGGCTGTCGAAGACCACTGGCAGGGCGAACTTAGCGGCATCGTCGTGACACGCTATGGACATGGCGTCGCATGCAGTCAGATCGAGGTCGTCGAGGCGGCCCATCCGGTGCCCGACGCCGCCGGCCGCGAGGCGGCGGTCAGGATACTCGAGCAGGTGCGGGGACTGGGCGAGGATGATCTCGTGCTGTGTCTGATCTCCGGCGGCGGCTCCTCGCTGCTCGCCCTGCCCGGACCGGGCCTGACCCTTGAGGACAAACAGGCAGTCAACAGGGCACTGCTGAGGTCCGGCGCCAATATCGGCGAGATGAACTGCGTACGCAAACACCTGTCGGCGATAAAGGGTGGTCGCCTGGCAGCGGCGTGTGCCCCGGCCCAGGTCGTGACGCTGATGATCTCCGATGTCCCGGGTGACGATCCGGCAGTGATTGCGTCGGGCCCGACCGTAGCAGACCCCACGAGCAATGCAGACGCGCTGGCGATCCTGGAGAAATACGCCATCAGCGAACCGGCCGCCGTGGTGCAACACCTGCGCACGACGCCCGACGAAACGCCGAAACCCGGGGATTCGCGCCTGGCCGGTGCGACCGCCGTGATGCTGACCACGCCGCAAGACTCCCTGCAGGCAGCGGCCAAGGTTGCCGAGGGCCACGCTATCCGTCCCGTGATCCTGGGTGATCTCGAGGGTGAGGCGCGTGACGTCGCGCTGGTGCACGCGGGCATCGCCCGCCAGATCGCCCGCTATGACCAACCCGCCGCAGTCCCGTGCGTGTTGATCTCCGGCGGCGAGACCACGGTCACTGTGCGCGGTCAGGGCCGCGGCGGACGCAACGCCGAGTTTATGCTGGCGCTGGCCGTTGCCCTTGATGGACACCCGGGTATCTATGCAATCGCCGGTGACACGGACGGCATCGACGGCACCGAGGACAACGCGGGATGCATCCTCACACCGGATACACTTGACCGGGCGCGCCGCGCCGGCCTCAATGCCAAGGCCGAGCTGGCCAACAACAACGGCTATGGGTTCTTCCAGGCGATCGACGACCTGATCGTCACCGGTCCAACACGGACCAACGTCAACGACTTTCGCGCCATCCTGATCACCGAGGCCTGTCGCAGAACCGCAGCGCCATGAAGTCCAAGTGCGCTTGACCGCCACCCACCGGGCGCCGCCGCGTCGGTCAGACCTTCAGCAGGGTAAGAATTTGCCGAGACGGTCCTCACAGACAGCGTCTCGGCCCTAGTTCAGAACGGGATATCGTCTTCAAATCCGCTGTCTGCGGGTGCAGCGGCCTGGGGTGGCGACTGCGATGCAGCGGAGCGCTGCTGGGGAGGCGCGAAATCGGCACTGCCGCCGCGGCTATCGAGCATCTGCATCTGGTCGGCGACGATCTCGGTGGTGTAACGATCCTGACCCTGTTGGTCTTGCCACTTGCGGGTCTGCAGGCGTCCCTCCAGGTAGACCTTCGAGCCCTTCTTCAGGTACTCACCGGCGATCTCGGCCAGGCGCCGGAACATCACGACGCGATGCCACTCCGTCTTCTCCTGGTTCTCGCCGGTATTCTTGTCCTTCCAGGTCTCCGAGGTCGCCACGGTGATGTTGCATACGGCACCGCCGTTGGGCATGTAGCGGACCTCGGGATCCTGCCCGAGATTGCCAATCAGGATGACCTTGTTTACGCCTCTGCTTGCCATTCTTCCTCCTCTGGCCGGCGACGGCCTCCGTGCCGAACCGGGTGTCTTAATCTGCCCGAGAGTCTACGCCGGGCGGGCCACAATTTCATCTAACGCCATGCTGTCGAGACGATCGCGATCGACCTTGAGATAGGCCACGCCCTCGTCTGCCACGACCACGGCCTCGACGACACCCGGGACACCCTGCAGGCGCCGCACGATATCGCCGCCGCCGGGGTCCGCCAGGTCGCCGAGATTGACCAGACGACTGGCATACCGGCCCGGTCGGCGCATACCAAACGCCAGCAGCAGCCAGATTGCCGCCGCCACGGCGCCCGCCTCGAACACCGCCGCAAGGCCGAACTGATGGTGCGCCCAACCACCCACGACGCCGCCGATGAAGGCACCGGTGAACTGCGAGGTAGAGTAGACGCCCATCGCCGTCCCCTTGGCCTCGACCGGGGCAATCTTGGAAACCAGCGACGGCAGGGCCGCCTCGAGCAGGTTGACGGCGGTGAAGAACAGGGTCAGCGCGGCGATAAAGCCCCAGAAATCGTGGACCGCCAGTCCCAGGGCCAACTGCGCGATCATCAAGCAGCCCACCGCGCCGATGAACACCGGTTTCATAAGCCCTCTGCGTTCTCCAACGATGACCAACGGCAGCATCAGCGCAACAGAGCCCAGCATTACCGGTAGATACACCCAGGCGTGCTGCACCGGCTCCAGGCCGAGGTCGCGCAGCACCACCGGTATCGCCAGGAAGAGTGCTGTCAGGATCACATGCAGCGAGAAGATACCGAAGTCCAGGCGCAGCAGTTCGCGGTTGTGCAGCACCCGGTGGAACATGGCCGGCACGGTTTCCGCGTCGCGGTGGACCCGGCTATGGCGCGGTGTTGGCACCACCAGGGTGATGATGGCGATGCCGACCAACGCAAGCAAGGCCGTCAACCAGAAGATACCGTCAACGCCGATCAGGCGACCGAGCAGCGGGCCGGCCAGCATGGCGAGCATGAAGGAGACCCCGATCATCATGCCGATCGTGGCCATAGCCTTGGTGCGATTCTCTTCGCGCGTCAGATCAGCGGCCAGCGCCATCACGGCGGCGGCGATCGCCCCGCTGCCCTGTACCGCGCGGCCGACGATGACCAGCCACATCTCGTCCGCCGACGCCGCGATCGCACTGCCCAGCGCAAACAGCACCAAACCGCCCAGGATAACCGGCTTGCGCCCGATGCGATCGGACAATAGGCCGAACGGGATCTGCAGTGCGGCCTGGGTGAGGCCGTAGATACCGACCGCAAGGCCGGTCAGAAAGGGCGTCGAACCGGGCAGCGTCTCGGCGTAAAGGGCGAATACCGGCAGGATCAAAAACAGGCCGAGCATGCGGAAGCCCTGCACACCGGCCAGACCAAAGGTGGCGCGCCGCTCGCTGGCGGTCATTTTATGGGTAGCGTTCTCTGGCACCGGGAGGTCCTGGAGGTTCAGCCGTGAATGTTAACCCGAACGGCCGATCGACGCAGGCGCCGGCGCGGCAGGGGAAACCGACGCCGGGCACCGGACTTGTCCCCAGACAGGGCGACGTTTCCCCACCTGGCGCACTGCCGTAGACTTCTCGGGTTTGATGCCCTGCAGCAACGATCATGGACACGATTCAAATCCGCGGCGCCCGCACTCATAACCTGAAGAACATCGATCTGGCGCTGCCGCGCG
This sequence comes from Chromatiaceae bacterium, assembly GCA_024639005.1. Lineage (GTDB taxonomy): Bacteria > Pseudomonadota > Gammaproteobacteria > Chromatiales > Chromatiaceae > Thiosocius. The sequence continues at coordinate 14,164 of JAHEJD010000004.1, forward strand.
ACCGGCTGATCGTCATCACCGGCCTATCCGGTTCGGGGAAGTCGTCGTTGGCGTTCGACACCATCTACGCAGAAGGCCAGCGGCGCTATGTGGAGTCGCTGTCGGCCTACGCCCGTCAGTTCCTGTCGATGATGGAGAAACCCGACGTAGACCATATCGAGGGGCTGTCGCCGGCGATATCGATCGAGCAAAAGACGACCAGCCATAATCCGCGTTCAACTGTCGGCACGATCACCGAGATCTACGACTACCTGCGCCTGTTGTTCGCACGTGCCGGCACGCCGCGCTGCCCGAGCCATGGCGAACGCCTGGAGGCGCAGACAGTCAGTCAGATGGTGGACCAGGTGCTGGCGCAACCTGCAGGGAGCAAGCTGATGTTGCTGGCGCCCGTGATCTCCGAGCGCAAAGGCGAATACCACAAGCTGCTCGCAGAACTCCACGCCCAGGGGTTTATTCGGGCCCGCATCGACGGCGAACTGTTCGAGCTGGACGATCCGCCGGAGCTCGACCTGCACAAGAAGCACACCATCGAGGTGGTCGTCGATCGCTTCAAGGTGCGTGACGACATCGGGCTGCGGCTGGCCGAATCCTTCGAGACTGCCCTACACCTCGCGGACGGCGTCGTCCGGATCGCCTGGATCGACGCGGATCCGGCCAGGCCGCAGCCGGACCTGGTCTTCTCGGCCAACTTCGCCTGCCCTGTGTGTGGCTACAGTATCGAGGAATTGGAGCCGCGCCTGTTCTCGTTCAACAACCCGGTCGGCGCCTGCGCGACCTGCGACGGTCTCGGTGTCGAGCAGTTCTTCGATCCGCTCAAGGTAGTCGCACACCCGGAGCTGTCGCTGGCCGGCGGTGCAGTACGCGGTTGGGACAGGCGCAACGCCTATTACCACCAGATGATTCGCTCCTTGGGTAAGCACTACGGGTTCGACCCCGAGACACCGTGGAGCAAGCTATCCGAGGAGATTCATGGGGTCCTCCTCCACGGCAGCGCTTTCGAGGCCATTGAGTTCAGCTATTTCAACGAGCGCGGCCGGGCGGTCAAGAAGACCCATCCCTTCGAGGGCATCATCAACAACATGCGGCGGCGATACCGGGAGACCGAGTCGAATGCGGTCCGGGAAGAGCTGGCGCGCTTCATCTCCTCACAGCCCTGTCCGGATTGCCAGGGCAGTCGTCTGAACGAGGCGGCACGCAGCGTATTCGTCGCCGAACACGATCTACCGTCGATCACCGGCATGGCGGTCGAGGGCAGCCTGGCGTTCTTCGAACGCCTGGACCTGCCAGGCAAACGGGGCAAGATTGCCGCCAAGATCGTCAAGGAGATCAACGATCGCCTGCGTTTCCTGGTCAACGTCGGCCTGAATTATCTGACGCTGGACCGCAGCGCGGAGACCCTGTCGGGCGGTGAGGCGCAGCGCATCCGTCTCGCGAGCCAGATCGGCGCCGGCCTGGTCGGGGTAATGTACGTACTCGACGAACCCTCGATCGGTCTGCATCAACGCGATAACGAACGCCTGCTGAGCACGCTGACCTATCTGCGCGACCTTGGCAATACCGTGATCATGGTCGAGCACGACGAGGACGCGATCCGCAGCGCCGATCATGTCGTCGACATCGGCCCACGGGCGGGCGTGCACGGCGGCCAGGTGGTGGCACAGGGCGGCATCGAAGACATCTGTGCGGTGGCCGGCTCGATCACCGGCGACTATCTCGCCGGTCGCGAGCGTATCGAGTTGCCCGAGAAACGCCACCCCCTCGACCGCAAGCGCGTGCTAAAGATCGAGGATGCTCGGGGAAACAACCTCAAAAAGGTAAAACTCGAGATCCCTGCCGGCCTGTTCACTTGCGTGACCGGTGTATCCGGTTCAGGCAAATCGACCTTGATCAACGACACCCTGTACCCGCTGGCGGCGAATGAACTCAACGGCGCCAATCACAGCGTTGCGCCCTTCAAGAAGGCGACCGGAATGCAGCATTTCGACAAGGTGGTAGACATCGATCAATCGCCGATCGGCCGCACACCTCGTTCCAATCCCGCCACCTATACCGGCCTGTTCACGCCGATCCGTGAACTCTTCGCCGGGGTTCCCGAGGCACGATCGCGCGGCTACACACCCGGACGTTTCAGCTTCAACGTCCGGGGCGGCCGCTGCGAGGCCTGCAAGGGCGACGGCGTCATCAAGGTCGAAATGCACTTCCTGCCCGACATCTATGTGCAATGCGACGTCTGCAAGGGCAAGCGCTACAACCGCGAGACCCTGGAGATTCAATACAAAGGCAGACGCATCAACGAGGTACTGGCGATGACGGTCGAGGATGCGCTGGCCTTTTTCGCCGCAGTGCCGGTAATCAAGCGCAAACTGCAGACCTTGATGGACGTAGGCCTGAGTTACATCACCCTGGGGCAGAACGCGACCACGCTGTCGGGCGGCGAGGCACAACGGGTTAAGCTGTCGCGCGAGCTATCCAAACGCGACACCGGGCGAACCCTGTACATTCTCGACGAACCAACCACCGGGCTGCATTTCCACGACGTGAAACAGCTGCTAAAGGTGTTGCACCGCCTGCGCGATCATGGCAACACCATTGTCGTCATCGAGCACAATCTGGATGTGATCAAGACGGCCGATTGGATCATCGACCTTGGACCCGAGGGCGGCGACGGCGGCGGCGAGATCATCGCCACTGGGACACCCGAGCAGGTCGCCGACATGGCACACTCACATACCGGACGCTTTCTCGCACCGGCCCTGGCGAAGGCCTGAGCGCTGCGCGATTCAGAGCGGCTGCCGTTGGTCGGCTAGGAGTCTGCGCGGCAGAACTGGCGGATACCGAGGGTTGTCCAGTTCGAGGCCGGTCTGGTGGTCGTTTGAGGAGCATAGTGGGTACTACGCGACTAGAGCGAGCGCCGGAGCGGGCCGAAGGGGGGAAGCCGCAGGACCGCTACGTTCTGCCGCGCAGACTCCTAGGCTGCAAATCTCACCGTTTTTCGTCGCGAGGGTGCCGAGACGCCGCCATGGCGGGGCGCACGCAGTGAAAGGCGGTGAAGGCGAAGCTTAACTACGTAGAACCGGCTGCAGCGAGTACGCCCCGTCAGCATGAGTGTATCGCCGCCCGCAGCAGGAAATCAGTGAGATTTGCAGGCTAGAAGCGCCCGTTGGCGACTGAGCCGGGAGGGGACGCAGGCTTTAGCCGCGCCTCGAGCTGAAAGTACTTATCCTTCAGGCACAGGAGCTCGTTCGTCTTTTCACGCAGGGCCGCCTTGGCCGCGGCGAGCTCACGCCGATTCTGCTCTTCGCGGCGCAGCACAGGGCGAAAATCGCTCAACTGCCGTTGCAGCCGCCGGTTTTCCTCGACCAGCTTGTCCTTCAGGCGCTGCATCTGCTTGAGTTCGTACTCGACCTCACGCAGTCGACGACTGCGCTCAACCAGCGCATCGCGCTGCGCCCGGATCAACTGCTTGGCCGCTGGTGATTCAGCGACGCCGCCCGCCTGATCAGCGAGCTGCTCCTGCAGCCGCGCATTGCTCTCCGACAGGATCTGGTTCTGCACCAGGAGATCGCGATAGGCCTTTTCGAGGGTGGCGCCCGCCATTCGCTTCGCATCCGCATCCGCATCCGGCATGGCGTCGGTCTGCTGATCGCGTCCAACCAAACGTCTCAACGACAATCTGCGCTCTCGCTTCATGACCCATTCTCCCCGTACAAGGCAGACCCCGCACAATCTCGTATCCGTCGCGGCGCCCGGTCAATAACCAACCGGGTGCCTGACCTCAGATCATTCGCTGGGGCGTAAAGACCATCACGCCACCTCGCTTGCGACCTCGACCCATGGCGGTCGCCAGTGCCAGTCCAAGCAATCCCGAGAACCACACCAACCAGCTCGCCACGATTGGCACACGCCCCTGCGATGGCGAGACCAGGCCGACATTCACCACGCCCGCCGAGGCCGGCCCTGTCGACCAGGTCCAGTCCGCGAGGCTTCCCACCCGCTGCAACGAGCTCCCCACTGGGGTCGCGCTGCCTTCGGCGATCGGCAGCGCCCGCGCCGTCATCCCGGCGGCAAGACCCTCGGTCGCGACAAAGGCGCCTTCGTAGGCGACGAAGTCAATCACTGCGTCGGCCGCCGATATCAACGCCACCGCATCCGGCCCGTTCTGCATGCCACCCGCTGTCCAATGGACCTCGGCCAGCCCATTGCCGGCGCCGAGCATGCCCGTCAAGGGCAGTGCATCGTAAGGGCTGCCGTTCGCGCCGTTGTAGAGCACGATCTGCCAGCCGGAGAGGTCAAGGCCTGGCGAACCGCTAACCGCGACGAACTCGCCAACATCAGACCCTGCATTGTCATAGTGGAGCTCACTGATGAAGGGTGAGATCCAGGTTGCCCGGGCGGGCAGCGTACAAACGAGCAGCAACAGCGCCATGGGCGCCAAACGATCACTAGCCATAACAACCTCCGTGTTGTCTTCAAACCGCCAATCCGTCGCGGCTAGTTACTGTAGCAGGAATCTTTCGCCCAGCGCCAGTGACAATAGTGTTGCGGCCGATCTGCCGTTGGCGGCGATCTCCACGAGACCCTGCGAATTGACATACCAGAACGGCGCCCCGACTGCGACCCGACAGAAGGTCTCTGCATAGGTCAGGCGTCGATCGCCAGCCACTATCGTGCTGTTTTTGCTGACGTTCTTTGCATCCACACCGGTCATGAGATTGCCGAAGGCATCGATATAGATTATCCGCTCGGTGTCATCGGGCCAGTCCCAGCCGACTATCTGTTGCGGTTGGATTGGTGTGCACTCGACGGTCTTACCGAGCGCCAGGCGCGCCGCCGCGGGCGCAAACAGATCGCGGCCATGAAAACTCGCCGACAGGGACGCCGGTCGCCAATCGATACGCGCGACCCGCCGGATGTCCGGCAGGCGGGACAACAGACCGTTGTCCGGCCCGACGTACGTCATCGCCGCGGTCTCTACGATCAGCGCCACGCGCTCCCCGCCGACGCCCGGGTCGACCACGGCCGCCACAATGGCGTCTTCCGGCAGCGGACGGCAGCACGCCGGCAACAGATAGGCGGCCAGGTCAGGACGCATCTGCGGCGCATCATGCATCAGATTGAATACCCGAGCGTGCGGATCGGCGGCGACGATCGTGCCGACCATCTGCCCGACATAGGGGCCCGACCAGCCGAAGTCGGTGAACAGAAAGATCGGACGCGGACGATTCATTGCCATGCTCCAATCCGTGCAGTGCGCCTTTGGTCACGGCGCTACGCCGTCATGTCATTGAAGTATTCCGTGCCGGCGGCGTAGACGCCAAGCACAAAAAAACCGGGCAATGCCCGGTCTCTTCATCGGCTGCGGAGATTGCACTATTCGACCTCTTCTTCCGCGACCGGGCGATCAACGAGCTCGACAAAGGCCATCGGGGCCTTGTCACTCGGACGATAGCCGCATTTCAGGATACGCAGATAACCACCCGGGCGTTCGCGATAGCGTGGACCCAACTCAGCGAACAGCTTGCCGACTGCCGCGTCGCTGCGCAGGCGCGCGAAGGCAAGACGGCGCTTGGCAACGCTGTCGTCCTTGGCCATCGTAATCAGCGGCTCGGCCACCCGGCGCAGCTCTTTCGCCTTGGGCAGCGTGGTCTTTATCAGTTCGTGCTCGATCAGCGAGGCCGTCATATTGCGGAACATGGCCTTGCGGTGTGAGCTGTTGCGATTGAGCTGCCGTCCGGCTTTGCGGTGACGCATGGGTCCACTTCCTAGGTAAACGGTTGTTCCAAACGCTTCTCAGCGTGCCATCAGTTCTTCGAGATTCTCGGGCGGCCAGTTCTCGAGGCGCATACCCAAAGACAGACCACGCGTGGCCAGTACATCTTTGATCTCGGTCAGCGACTTTTTGCCCAGGTTCGGCGTCTTCAGCAGTTCCACCTCGGTACGCTGAATCAGGTCGCCGATCAGGAAGATGTTCTCTGCCTTGAGACAATTGGCCGACCTGACCGTGAGCTCCAGATCGTCGACCGGGCGCAGCAGAATCGGATCGACCATCGGCTCGGCCCGCTCCTGCTCCGCGACGGAACTGGTGGTCTCATCCAGCTTGACGAACGCAGACAGCTGGTCCTGAAGAATCGTTGCCGACCGGCGAATTGCATCTTCAGGGTCTATGGTGCCATCCGTCTCGATCTCGATGACCAAGCGATCGAGGTTGGTGCGTTGCTCCACACGGGCGGCTTCGACGGCGTAGGAGACGCGACGCACCGGGCTGAAGGTTGCATCCAGCTGCAGGTGACCGATCGGGCGGTCGTCGCCAGCCGCACTCTCACGGCTGGCCGCAGGCTCGTAGCCGCGACCGCGACGCACTTTCATGGTCAGACTCAGCTCACCCTTGTCGGTGAGGCGGGCAATCAGCAGTTCCGGATTGGCAACGGCCATGCCATGCGACAGCTGAATGTCCGCGGCGGTGACGATCCCCGGACCCTTGGCGTTCAGGGTAACGATGGCCTCATCACGATCTTCCATGCTGATCGCCACCTCTTTGAGGTTGAGCAGGATTTCCAGGACGTCTTCCTGTACCCCCTCGATGGCACTGTATTCGTGCAGTACGCCCTCGATCTCGGCCTCGACGATGGCACAACCAGGCATCGACGAAAGCAAAATCCGGCGCAGCGCATTGCCTAGGGTGTGCCCAAAACCGCGTTCCAGCGGCTCCAGTGAAACCTTTGCATGACGCTCGTGGATCGTATGGACGTTGACGATACGCGGCTTGAGGAATTCGGTGACGGACTCCGTCATGGATGGCCCTCTCAGTTCCTTTACTTGGAATACAGCTCGACGATCAGCTGCTCATTGATCTCGGCAGGCAACTCGACCCGGTCCGGCACCCGTTTGAAGGTGCCGCTCATGCCCTTGGCATCGACCTCGACCCAGTCGGGCAGCCCGTACTGCTCAGCCAGACTCAGCGCGCTCTTGATGCGTTCTTGCTTTTGCGCCTTTTCAGCGACAGCGACGACGTCATCCGGACGCACGACGTAAGAAGCGACATTGACCGCCTTGCCGTTGACCATAATTGACTTGTGGCTGACCAGCTGACGGGCCTCCGCCCGGGTGGAGCCGAAGCCCATGCGATAGACGACGTTGTCGAGGCGGCTTTCGAGAAGCTTGAGCAGGTTCTCCCCCGTGGGGCCCTTGGCGCGATCGGATTCTTTGTAGTAGTTGCGGAACTGGCGCTCCAGGATGCCGTAGAGCCGGCGCACCTTCTGCTTTTCGCGCAACTGCACACCATAGTCAGACAGCCGGCGGCGGCGGTCGCTCTGCTGGCCGGGCACCTTTTCCATGTTGCACTTCGAGTCTATCGAGCGCACGCGGCTCTTGAGGTACAGGTCCGTACCCTCGCGACGCATCAACTTGCATTTCGGACCGATGTATCGTGCCATTGTTTCGGACTCCAGGTCAGACGCGACGTTTCTTGGGTGGGCGGCAGCCGTTGTGCGGGATCGGCGTTACGTCGGAGATACTGGTGATCTTGAATCCGGCGTTGTTGAGTGCCCGCACCGCCGATTCACGCCCCGGACCGGGGCCCTTGATATTCACGTCGAGGTTTTTCACCCCGTACTCTTTGGCAACCTGTCCGGCGCGATCCGCCGCTACCTGGGCAGCAAACGGCGTGCTCTTGCGCGAGCCGCGGAAACCGGAGCCACCAGATGTAGCCCAGCACAAGGCGTTGCCCTGGCGGTCAGTGATTGTGATGATGGTGTTGTTGAACGACGCATGGACGTGTGCGACGCCATCGGTAACAACCTTTTTTACCTTTTTGCGGGTCCGGGTCGGGGTCTTGGCCATCTGCCTTTTCCTAAATAGATGCTAGCGCGTTATCGCCTGATGGGTTTGCGCGGGCCCTTCCGGGTACGCGCGTTGGTACGGGTGCGCTGGCCACGCAACGGTAAACCACGACGATGGCGGATCCCGCGGTTGCAGCCCAGATCCATCAGTCGTTTGATATTCATCGATGCTTCGCGTCGCAGGTCGCCCTCGACGGAGAACTTGGCTACTTCGGCGCGGAGCTTCTCGACCTCTTCTTCGGTAAGGTCCATGATCTTGCGGTCGACCGGGACGTTCGCCGCATCACAGATCTGGCGCGCACGGGTAAGGCCGATGCCGTAGATTGAAGTCAGGGCAACCTTCGTGTGTTTGCGATCTGGAATATTGACTCCAGCAATACGTGCCATTCTCAAATCTCTCCTGGTTCAGCCGCGGACCGGCGCGCGAAGGCGCGAAATTCTACGCGCATCGCGGCGCTTCCGCAACGATTAACCTTGGCGCTGCTTGTGCCGCGGATCGGTGCAAATCACCCGCACCACGCCCTTGCGTTTGATGATCTTGCAGTTGCGGCACATCTTTTTCACAGAGGCACGGACTTTCATCTTTCTCTCCTAAACCACGCGCATCGATCAACGGGGCACGCCCGTGCCGCCGATACCCTTCAGATTCGCTTTTTTCATCAGCCCTTCGTACTGGTGCGACATCACATGGGCCTGCACCTGGGCCATAAAATCCATCACGACTACCACCACGATCAACAACGACGTGCCGCCAAAGTAGAAAGGCACATTCCATCCGACGATCAGGAACTCGGGCATCAGACAGACCAGCGTGATGTACATTGCGCCGGCCAGGGTCAGCCGAGACATGACCTGGTCGATGTAGCGCGCGGTCTGCTCGCCCGGACGAATTCCGGGGATGAAAGCGCCGGACCGCTTCAAATTGTCCGCCGTGTCCTTGGAGTTGAAAACCAAAGCCGTGTAGAAAAAACAGAAAAATATGATCGCCGCGGCATACATTGCCACGTAAATGGGCTCTCCTGGCGAGAGCTTGGCGACGATGTCCTGCAGCCAGCGCATATCCTCGTTGCTGCCCGCCCACTGCGCCAGCGTGGTCGGGAAAAGGATAATGCTCGAGGCGAAGATTGGTGGGATTACGCCCGCCATGTTGAGCTTCAGCGGCAAGTGGCTACTCTGCGCTGCATACATCTTGCGGCCCTGCTGGCGTTTGGCATAGTTCACGGTGATCCGGCGCTGCCCACGCTCGACGAACACGACGAAACCCGTCACCGCGATGGTCAGCACAAACAGGAACAGTGCGAACAGCGCATTCATCTCGCCATTGCTGACGAGTTCCACGACAGCACCGAACGCCGATGGCAACCCGGCAACGATCCCCGCGAAGATAATCATCGAAATGCCGTTGCCGAGGCCTCGTTCGGTGATCTGCTCGCCCAGCCACATCAGAAACATCGTGCCCGTGACCAGCGAGACGGTGGCGGTAAAGACAAAACCGGGCCCGCTATGCACCACCAGTCCTTCGCCGAACTGCCCCTGCAGCGCAATCGAGATACCGATCGCCTGGAAGGTCGCCAGTACCAGAGTCCCGTAGCGGGTATACTGCGTAATCTTGCGACGCCCGGCCTCGCCCTCTTTCTTCAGCTGCTCCAGCTTCGGGATCACCGCAGTCATCAATTGCACGATGATGGAAGCGGAGATGTAGGGCATTATCCCCAGTGCGAAAAGACTCGCGCGACTCAGCGCGCCACCCGAGAACATGTTGAACATATCTAGGATGGTGCCTTGCTGCTGGTCGAACAGCGCAGCCAATGCCGCCGGGTTGATCCCCGGCACCGGGATGAAGGTCCCGATGCGGTAGACAATCAGTGCGCCAAGCAGGAACAGCAGCCGCTGACGCAGCTCCGTGAGGCGCCCTAACTGCATACCGCCACCACTCGCGGGGTTCAGTGCCATGGCCTGCGCTTAATCCTCGACCTTGCCGCCGGCCGCTGCGATGGCAGCGCGCGCACCTTTGGTAACACCGATCCCACGGACCGTGAGCGCTCGGCTGATGCTGCCGGATAGGATGACCTTGGCCCGGGTTTTCGACATCGGGAGGAGGTCTGCACGGTGCAGCGCGTCGATATCCACGACGTCACCTTCAACCTTGGCGATATCGTTCAGCCGCAGCTCGCCGGTGGCGCGCGCCAGCCGCGAGCGAAAGCCCACTTTGGGAAGACGGCGTTGCAGCGGCATCTGACCGCCCTCGAAGCCGGTCTTGTGAATACCGCCAGCGCGCGACTTTTGACCCTTATGGCCTCGCCCAGCGGTCTTGCCGAGGCCGCTACCGATCCCCCGGCCAACGCGCTTACGGTTTGTTTTGCTGCCATTGGCAGGCTTGAGCGTATTCAGACGCATATCACGCTGTCTCCACTACCTGGACCATGTAGGACACCTTGTTGACCATGCCGCGCGTAGCTGGCGTATCTTCGACTTCCACCACTTGGTGCATCCGCCGCAGACCCAGCCCCCGCACGCAGGCACGGTGTTTCTTCAGACGCCCGTGCACGCTGCGCACCAGTTTGACCTTCATCGTCTTTTTCTCGGCCATGTCGGCTTACCCCAGGATCTCTTCGACGGTCTTGCCGCGCTTGGCGGCCACATACTCGGGATCGTCCATGTTGATAAGGCCGTTCATGGTCGCGCGTACGACATTCATCGCATTGTTGGTGCCGATACACTTTGAAAGCACATCCCGCACGCCAACTACCTCCAAGATCGCACGCATGGCGCCGCCGGCGATGATGCCGGTACCTTCGGAGGCTGGTTGCATATAGACCTTGGCGGCGCCATGGCGGCCCACCAAGGGATATTGCAGGGTGCCGTTCTTCAACTTGACCGATTTCATATTGCGACGCGCCATGTCCATCGCCTTTTGAATCGCGACCGGAACTTCCTTCGCCTTGCCCGTGCCAAATCCGACCTTACCATTGCCGTCGCCGACCACGACCAGCGCGGCAAAACCGAAGACGCGACCGCCTTTGACCACCTTGGCCACCCGATTGACGCCGATCAACTTCTCGAATAGATCGTCACCGGAAGGTTTCGTTTCGAAATTCGCCATCTAATTGAGACCCCTTAGAACTCAAGCCCGGCTTCGCGGGCCGCGTCGGCCAGGGCCTTCACCCGGCCGTGGTAACGGAAACCCGAGCGATCGAACGCGACGCGTTCGACACCCTTGGCCTTGGCACGCTCTGCGACGAAACGACCGACCACTGCGGCGGCCGCTGCGTTGCCACTCGGACCCTGTAAATCGGCAGCAACCGATTTGTCGACGGTCGAGGCCGCAGCGATTACCGCGTCGCCGCTGGGCGCGATGATCTGCGCATAAATGTGACGCGGCGTGCGGTGAATGGTCAGGCGGTGTGCGCCCAACTCGCGGATTTTGGCGCGCGCACGGCGCGCGCGGCGAATACGGGACGCTTTCTTGTCCATCGTCTAACCCCTTATTTCTTTTTCGCTTCTTTGCGAACGATGCGCTCGTCCGCATAGCGAACACCTTTGCCTTTGTAAGGCTCCGGCGGGCGGCAGGCGCGAATCTCCGCAGCCACTTGTCCGACGCGCTGCCTATCGCTGCCGGCGACCACGATCTCGGTCTGTGACGGCGTGTCAATGGTGACGCCCTCCGGTGCCGCGTAGTCAATCGGGTGCGAGAACCCAAGGTTCAGGTTCAGCGTCTTACCTTTCGACTGGGCGCGGTAACCGACACCAACCAACTGCAGCTTCTTCTCGAACCCATGGCCGCAACCGTGGACCATATTGCCTAACAGCGCACGCATGGTGCCGGCCATGGCCCAGGTCCCATCTTCTGTCGGTGCTACGCTGATCACCCCATCTTCCAGTTTCACCGAGACAGACGGGTGCACCTTCAGCGCAAGAGAGCCCTTGCTCCCCTTAACGCTCACGTCCTGGCCGTCGATCTTAATGTCGACACCCTTCGGCACATTGATGGGTGCCTTCGCGATACGAGACATGGCGATACTCCCCGTCAGGCTACAAAGGCGATGACCTCACCACCGTGGCCCTGCTTGCGGGCCTCCCGGTCGGTCATCACGCCTTTAGAAGTGGAAACGATGGCTATGCCGAGCCCACCCCGGACCTTCGGCAAATCTTCCCGGCTCTTGTAGATGCGCAGGCCGGGCCGACTGACCCGCTTGACATACTCGATGACGGGGGAACCCTGAAAATATTTCAGCGTAATGTCGATTGCCGCCTTGCCATCTAGCTCGGCGGCGGCGAAGTCTTTGATATAACCTTCGTCCTTGAGGACTTGGGCGACCGCGGCCTTTTGTTTCGACGCCGGCATCCGTACGGATGCTTTGCCAGCAGTCTGGCCGTTGCGGATGCGAGTCAGCATATCCGCAATCGGATCTGACATGCTCATATTGGAACTCCTTTTGGTCAGACCACTCTTGCTGAGTGCGATACCGGTTTCACGACGATTGCCCCCAACCCAGGGAGCCGCGCATTCTAGTAAAATTTCAGCGTGAAAGCTAGTCTGGCGCTACCAACTGGCCTTCTTCAATCCTGGGACGTCGCCGCGCATCGCGGCCTCACGCAGCTTGTTGCGACATAGGCCGAATTTGCGGTACACCGCGTGCGGCCTACCCGACGCCCTGCAGCGTCGTTGCTGACGCGCCGGACTGGCGTCACGCGGCAGTTTTTGCAGTGCAACCATAGCGGCATCGACCTCTTCCGCCGACTTCGTTCGATCGCTGATGACCGCTTTCAGTTCAGCGCGCTTATTGGCGTACTTGGCCACCGTCTTTGCCCGTTTGACCTCGCGGGCCCACATGCTCTTTTTTGCCATGACTCTCTGCCAGGTTACTTGAACGGAAAATTAAAGCCGTCGAGCAGCGCCCGACACTCATCGTCATTCTTTGCCGTGGTCGTAATGGTGATATCCAAACCACGCAGGGCATCGATCTTGTCGTACTCGACCTCGGGGAAAATGATCTGCTCTTTCACGCCCATGCTGTAGTTGCCCATGCCATCGAACGACTTCGCGCTCACACCGCGGAAATCACGAATTCGCGGAATCGCTATGTTGATCAGTCGGTCGAGGAATTCATACATGCGCTCTCGACGTAGGGTTACCTTGCAGCCGATCGGCCAGCCGTCACGGATTTTGAAACCGGCCACGGACTTCTTGGCCTTGGTGATAATCGGCTTCTGTCCGGCGATCTTGGTCATATCTCCGACCGCGAATTCCATGACCTTCTTGTCGCCGACGGCCTCGCCAACACCCATGTTCAGCGTGATTTTTTCAATCCGTGGCACCTCCATGACGGTGCTATACGAAAATTTTTCCATCAACTGGGGAATAACGGATTCTTGGAAATGTTCCTGGAGCCTTGCCATTGCTATCGCCTCAGACGTCAACGACTTCGCCGTTTGACTTGTATACCCGCACCTTCCGGCCGTCATCGAGGGTCTTGAAGCCCACGCGATCGCCTTGGTTGGTGGCGGGGTTGAAAAGGGCCACATTCGATACGTGCAGCGGCATTTCCTTATCGATAATACCGCCTTGTTCGCCCTTGTTCGGGTTCGGTTTCACGTGTTTTCTCGCCAGATTGGCGTTTTCCACGACTACACGGTCTTCACCGACGCGCAACACTGTGCCGCGCTTGCCCTTGTCTTTACCGGCCACCACGATGACGTCGTCGCCTTTACGGATTTTGCTTGCCATCTTTGCCTACCTCAAAGCACTTCGGGTGCGAGTGAGATGATTTTCATAAAACGCTCGCTGCGCAGCTCGCGGGTCACCGGTCCGAAGATGCGGGTGCCGATCGGCTCGAGCTTGGCGTTGAGTAGCACTGCCGCATTGCCGTCGAAACGGATCAGTGATCCGTCCGGCCGCCGGACGCCCTTTCGCGTACGCACCACGACCGCGTTAAATACATCGCCCTTTTTGACCTTGCCCCGAGGGTTAGCATCTTTGATGGACACCTTGATAACGTCCCCGATGCCGGCGTAACGCCGATGGGAGCCGCCCAGCACTTTGATGCATTGAACGCGACGTGCGCCACTGTTGTCGGCGACGTTCAGCAAAGACTGCATCTGGATCATGACCCTAACTCCACCAAAAATGACTGCGTGACTATCTTTCTTGAATCAGCTTGCGCGTTCGATCAGCTTGATAAAACGCCAGGTCTTGGTCTTCGACAAGGGACGGCACTGCTCCACTACGACCACGTCGCCCGTCTTGCACTCGTTTTTCTCGTCGTGGACGTGGACCTTGGTGGACTTGCGGACGAACTTTCCGTAAAGCGGATGCTTCACGAAGCGATCGATCACGACCGTGATGCTCTTGTCCATCTTGTCGCTCACAACACGCCCTTGCAGGGTGCGATTCTCTGCGGTTTGCTCGCTCATGCTTCACCTGCCTGGCGCATTTCATTCAACACTGTCTTTACGCGCGCGATATTGCGCCGCGCGTCCTTCATCAGGTGCGGCCGGGAGAACTGACCGGTACCGCGCTGCATGCGCAAATTGAACTGTTCTTTCAATAAGTCTTGCAGGGCTTTGCGCAGCTCTGCCTCTGATTGCCCACGAAGTTCTAACGCTTTCATCACAGGATCATCCGTTTCACAAATGCGGTTTGCACCGGCAGCTTGGCTGCCGCGAGCGCGAAGGCTTCGCGGGCCAGGTCTTCGTTTACACCCTCGATTTCGTAAAGCATCCGGCCAGGCTGAACCTGGGCAACCCAGTACTCGACATTGCCCTTGCCCTTGCCCATTCGGACCTCGAGTGGTTTCTTCGAGACCGGCTTGTCAGGGAACACACGGATCCAGAGCTTGCCGCCGCGCTTCACCGTACGCGTGATGGTGCGCCGGGCCGCCTCGATCTGACGCGCGGTGAGGCGGCCGCGGCCGGTGGCTTTCAGTCCGAACTCGCCGAAGCTGACTCGGTTGCCAGATTGCGCCAGGCCGCGGTTACGGCCCTTCATCTGTTTCCGGAACTTGGTACGTTTAGGCTGCAGCATTTTCTATCTTACCCTCGCGGTGCGCCTTTGGCTGGCGCCGACGCTTCCTGCTCTTCCTCGCCGTCGCCAAAGACCTCGCCCTTGAAGATCCAGGTTTTCACCCCGATCGTCCCGTAGGTGGTTTGTGCCTCGGCGAAGCCATAACTGATATCGGCACGCAACGTGTGTAGCGGTACGCGGCCTTCGCGATACCACTCACTTCGCGCAATCTCCGCGCCGTTAAGTCGACCGGCGATATTGACCTTGATTCCTTGTGCACCCAGACGCATCGAGTTCTGCACTGCACGCTTCATCGCACGGCGGAACATAATGCGGCGCTCGAGCTGCTGCGCGATACTCTCCGCTACCAACTGTGCGTCCAGCTCCGGCTTGCGGATCTCTTCAATGCTGATATGCACGGGAATTCCCATGCGCGCCGCAACCTCTTTGCGCAGCGCATCGATGTCTTCGCCCTTCTTGCCAATCACCAGGCCTGGTCGTGCGGTGTGAATGGTGATGTGTGCGTTCTTCGCAGGCCGATCGATCTGAATTCGACTGACAGAGGCCTGACGCAGCTTGTTCTTCAGAAAATCACGCACTTCCAGATCGGTGTTGAGAAGATCTGCGTAATCCTTGCTGTCGGCGTACCACTTCGATGTCCAGTCCGAGACGATGCCAAGGCGAATGCCGGTTGGATGTACTTTTTGACCCATAGTTTTTTGCCCGTTTACTCGTCCGCTACCGTGACGGTGATGTGACTGGTGCGCTTGAGAATTCGCGCCGCACGACCCTTGGCACGCGCACGGATGCGCTTCATCGTTGGGCCCTCGTCCACGCACACCGTCTTCACCTTCAATTCATCAACGTCAGCGCCTTCATTGTTCTCCGCGTTCGCGACCGCGGAATCCAGCACCTTCTTCATCATTGTGGCGCCCTTCTTGTTGCTGAATGCCAACACGTTGAGCGCCTGTTCGACGGGAAGACCGCGAATCTGGCCAGCAACCAAGCGGCTCTTCTGAGGCGATATACGCGCAAAGCGCAGTTTTGCGACAGCCTGCATGACTCTCTCCTTAACGCGACTTCTTATCCGCGATGTGGCCGCGATAGTTCCGCGTCATCGCAAACTCACCCAGTTTATGTCCGACCATATTTTCGGAAACCAGCACTGGAACATGTTGCTTGCCGTTGTGCACTGCGATGGTCAGACCGACCATGTCGGGGCTGACCATGGAACGACGCGACCAGGTCTTGATGGGGCGGCGGTCATTGCTCGCACGCGCGGCATCCACCTTTTTCTGCAGGTGGAGATCGATAAATGGTCCCTTGCGGATTGAACGTGGCATAGCCTTACTCGCCTCTCACCTAGTTACTTGCGACGACGGTCGCGCACGATGAATTTATCGGTGCGCTTGTTGGAGCGCGTCTTGAAACCTTTCGTCGGCGTACCCCAAGGACTGACCGGGTGGCGACCACCGGATGTGCGCCCTTCGCCGCCGCCATGAGGGTGGTCTACCGGATTCATCACGACACCGCGTACGGTCGGCCGAACACCGCGCCAGCGGCTGGCACCCGCCTTACCCAACTTGCGCAAGTTATGTTCTGAGTTACTCGCAGCGCCTAGGGTGGCACGGCAGTCTGCGTGCACTTTTCGCATCTCGCCGGATCGTAGCCGCAGGGTCGCATAGTCCCCTTCGCGCGCGATCAGCTGTGCCGAGGCACCGGCGCTGCGCGCCAGCTGTGCGCCCTTACCGATCTTGAGCTCAATACAGTGCAGCGTACTGCCGACCGGGATGTTGCGCAGCGCCATGCTGTTGCCGACCGAAATTGGCGCCTCTAAGCCCGAGCGAATCTCGCTTCCGGGGCGAACACCAGCCGGTGCAATAATGTAACGCCGTTCGCCATCCGCATATTTGATCAGCGCGATGTGCGCGGTCCGGTTCGGATCGTACTCCAACCGCTCCACAATTCCTGGTACACCATCCTTGTCGCGTTTGAAATCGATGATGCGATAGCGCTGTTTGTGTCCACCACCCTTGTGGCGTGTGGTAACGCGCCCGCCATTGTTGCGACCGCCGGACTTGCTCTTCTGCGAGACCAGGGGCGAATGCGGCTCACCTTTGTGCAGCCCTTCGCTCTTGACCTTGACGAGGTGGCGACGACCTGGTGATGTCGGTTTTGTCTTGACGATTGCCATTGTTTTGTCCGTTGCCTATACCGCAGCCGCCATCAGGCGCCACCGGCGAAATCAATATCGTGACCTTCCTGGAGACGCACGTATGCCTTCTTCCAGCTATCGCGCTTGCCCATTACTCCACCGAAGCGCTTCTGCTTGCCCTTCACGTTGATCGTACGCACCTGGTCGACCTTCACGTCGAACATGAGCTCGACCGCTTTCGCAATCTCCGGCTTGGTTGCATTCGTGGTCACCCGAAATGCAAACTGGTTGCCGCTGTCGGCCGCCAGCGAACTCTTCTCAGAGACGACTGGGCTCAGCAGAATACTCATTAAACGCGCCGTGCTCATGCCAACTTCTCCTCTAGTGCCTTGAGGGCGCCCGAAGTAATCACCACCTTGTCGAAACCGATCAGGCTGATCGGATCCAGCTCCGCGAGCGTGCGCGCATCAACCTGGTAGAGATTGCGACTGGCCAACAGCAGATTTTCATCAAAGGACTCCGTAACGATCAGCGCATCATTGGCGCCGAGCTCGGCCAGCTTCCCGACCAGCTCCTTGGTCTTTGGCGCTGAGACACTGAAGGTGTCGACAACTACCAGGCGCGCCTGACGAATCAACTCGGAGAGAATCGAGCGCAGCGCGCCGCGGTACATCTTGCGATTCACTTTCTGCTCATAGTTGTGCGGTTGCGCGGCGAAGGTCACGCCGCCGGAGCGCATTATCGGACTGCGTATCGTGCCCTGGCGAGCGCGCCCGGTGCCCTTTTGCCGGAACGGCTTGGCACCGCCGCCGCTGACGGCCGAACGGTTCTTCTGCGCCCTGGTGCCGGCGCGAGCGGCGGCCATGTAGGCAACCACCACTTGATGCACCAACGACTCCTTGTAATCGGCACCAAACACCGCGTCTGAGACCTGGATAGTGGAACCACCTTGTACGCTCAGGTCCATGTTCTCAACCTTTATTCTTCAGCTTGATCGCGGGCGTTATGACGACGTCGCCGCCGCGCGCGCCCGGCACGGCGCCCTTGACCAAAATGAGGTTACGTGAGGAATCGACGCTTACCACTTCGATACTCTGGGTGGTGACGCGCGCGGCCCCCATATGACCCGCCATCTTTTTCCCCTTGAACACCCGGCCAGGGGTCTGACATTGACCAATCGAGCCCGCCGCGCGGTGCGACAGCGAGTTGCCGTGGGTTGCGTCCTGGGTGCGAAAGTTATGGCGTTTGACGCCGCCCTGAAAACCTTTGCCCTTGCTGACGCCGCGCACGTCTACCTTCTGACCTGCCTCGAAAATGGCCGCATTGATCTCGGCACCAAGCTCAGGGACGTCGCCACTGTGATCATCAAGTCGGAATTCCCAAAGCCCCCGCCCTGCTTCGACACCTGCTTTGGCGTAGTGCCCGGCCGACGGTTGGTTCACACGCGAAGGCTTCTTGCTTCCGACAGTCACTTGAATCGCGCTATACCCGTCGGTCTCCGGTACACGCACCTGTGTTACGCGATTCGGCTCAACCTCGATGACAGTCACCGGTATGGATACACCTTGGTCGGTGAACACCCGGGTCATGCCCGCCTTTCGGCCTACGATTCCAATCGCCATCTCTGCTAACCTCAGTTGAGCTTGATCTGCACGTCGACGCCTGCCGCCAGATCCAGCTTCATCAACGCATCGACCGTCTTGTCGGTCGGGTCGACGATATCCATCAGGCGTTTGTGCGTGCGGATCTCGTATTGGTCACGCGCGTCTTTGTTGACATGCGGCGAGATCAGCACGGTGAAGCGCTCCTTCTTGGTCGGCAACGGGATCGGGCCGAGCACCTGAGCGCCAGTGCGCTTGGCGGTGTCGACGATCTCGCGCGCAGACTGATCGATCAGCCGATGATCGAAGGATTTCAGACGGATTCGAATACGCTGGCTTGACATTGATTTCACTCGATAACCTTGGCGACGACACCGGCGCCGACGGTGCGCCCACCCTCGCGGATCGCAAAGCGCAGACCCTCGTCCATCGCGATCGGCGCAATCAGCTTCACCGTCATCTTTACGTTGTCGCCCGGCATCACCATCTCGATCCCCTCCGGCAGCTCACACGCACCCGTTACATCCGTGGTGCGGAAGTAAAACTGCGGACGATAACCGTTGAAAAACGGCGTGTGGCGACCACCCTCGTCCTTGCTCAACACATACACCTCGGCCTCGAAGTGCGTGTGCGGGTTGATCGACCCCGGCTTCGCCAGCACCTGTCCACGCTCGACATCCTCACGCTTCGTGCCGCGCAGCAGCACACCCACGTTGTCGCCCGCCTCGCCACGATCCAGCAGCTTGCGGAACATCTCAACACCCGTACAGGTCGTCTTGACCGTGTCCTTGATGCCCACAATCTCCACTTCGTCGCCAACATTGACCACGCCGCGCTCGATGCGGCCCGTCACCACCGTGCCGCGTCCCGAGATCGAAAACACGTCCTCGATCGGCATAATGAACGCCCCGTCGATCGCACGCTCCGGCGTCGGGATATAGCTGTCCAGCGACTCCATCAGCTTCTCGATCGACTGCGTGCCAATCTCCGAGTCGTCTCCCTCCAGCGCCTTGAGCGCCGAACCGATAATGATCGGGGTGTCGTCACCCGGAAACTCGTAGGAATCCAGCAGCTCGCGGATCTCCATCTCCACCAGCTCCAGCAGCTCTTCGTCATCGACCATGTCCGCCTTGTTCATGTACACAATGATGTACGGAACACCTACCTGGCGTGACAGCAGAATGTGCTCGCGCGTCTGCGGCATCGGGCCGTCGGCCGCCGACACCACCAGGATCGCACCGTCCATCTGCGCCGCACCCGTGATCATGTTCTTCACGTAGTCCGCGTGCCCCGGGCAGTCCACGTGCGCGTAGTGACGCGCGTCCGTCTCGTACTCCACGTGCGCCGTCGCGATCGTGATCCCACGCTCGCGCTCTTCCGGGGCATTGTCGATCTGGTCGTACGCCTTCGACTCACCACCAAACTTCTTCGACTGGTGCGTCGTGATCGCCGCCGTCAGCGTCGTCTTGCCGTGGTCAACGTGACCAATAGTGCCCACGTTTACGTGCGGTTTAGTACGTTCAAATTTTTCCTTGGACACCGTTGTACCCCTCGATATCTGTCGGGCCTTGCGGCCGTAAATCGTTACTGTTTCTTCATGATGGCCTCAGCGACACTGCTGGGCACTTCGTTGTACCTGGCGAACTCCATGCTGTAGGAGGCGCGCCCCTGAGTCGCGCTGCGCAGCGAGGTCGCATATCCGAACATCTCGGCCAGCGGCACTTCTGCCTGGACCATCTTTCCAGTCGGGCCGTCTTCCATGCCCTGCACCATTCCGCGGCGGGAATTGAGGTCGCCGATGACGTCACCCATGTACTCTTCGGGCGTCTCCACTTCGACCTTCATCGTCGGTTCGAGAATCACCGGCCTGGCCTTTTGCACGCCAGATTTGAAGCCCATCGAGCCGGCGATCTTAAACGCGTTTTCGTTGGAGTCGACTTCGTGATAGGAGCCATCGTAGAGCGTCACTTTGACGTCGACGACCGGGTAACCGGCGATTACACCGCCCTCCATTGCCTGTTTGACGCCCTTGTCTACCGCCGGGATGTATTCCTTGGGCACCACGCCGCCGACGATCTCGTTGACGAATTCGTAACCGTCGCCAGGCGCTTGCGGCTCGATGCGGAGCCACACATGGCCGAACTGTCCGCGACCGCCCGACTGACGTACGAACTTGCCTTCCGACTCTGTGCTGGTGCGGATGGTCTCGCGGTAGGCGACCTGAGGAGCGCCGACATTGGCCTCTACCTTGAACTCGCGCCGCATGCGGTCAACGATGATATCGAGGTGAAGTTCACCCATTCCGGAAATAATGGTCTGCCCGGATTCCTCGTCGGTATGGACGCGGAAGGACGGGTCTTCTTGCGCCAGGCGCCCCAGCGCTATGCCCATCTTCTCCTGGTCACTCTTGGTCTTCGGTTCTACCGCGACTGAGATGACCGGTTCCGGGAACTCCATACGCTCCAGCGTAATAATGTTGTTGGCATCACAGAGCGTGTCGCCCGTGGTGACGTCCTTCAGGCCGACGGCCGCGGCGATATCGCCCGCGCGCACCTCTTTGATCTCCTCGCGGGAGTTGGCGTGCATCTGCAGGATTCGGCCGACGCGTTCCTTTTTTCGCTTGATCGGGTTGTAGACGGTGTCGCCTGAGTTCAACACGCCAGAATAGCAGCGGAAGAAGGTCAGCGAGCCCACAAAGGGATCGGTCGCAATCTTGAACGCCAGCGCGGAGAACGGCGCCTCATCCGAGGACTCGCGCTTCGCCTCAGTCACGTCGTCATCAAGAATACCGTGGATTGGCGGCACGTCGATCGGCGAGGGCATCAGCTCGATCACTTTGTCGAGCATGGCCTGGACGCCCTTATTCTTGAATGCACTGCCGCAGGTCATCGGAACGATCTCCAACGACAGCGTGCGCAGGCGAAGCCCCTCCACGATATCTTCCTCGCTCAGCTTCACGCCTTCGAGGTATTTTTCCATCAGGTCTTCGTTGGCCTCGGCGGCGGCCTCCACCATCTTTTCGCGCCATTCGCCGCAGGTATCCTGAAGCTCAGCCGGAATATCGGAGTACTCGAACTGAGTACCCATGTTCTCCTCGCTCCAGTTGATGGCCTTCATCTTTACCAAATCGACCACGCCGGCAAAACCTTCCTCCGCTCCGATCGGCACCTGAATCGGCACCGCGACGGCACCGAGACGCTTCTCGAGTTGCTCGACGACGCGAAAGAAGTTGGCGCCCATGCGGTCCATCTTGTTGACGAACGCCATGCGCGGCACCTTGTAACGGTTGGCCTGGCGCCATACCGTCTCCGACTGAGGCTGGACACCACCAACGGCGCACAGTACGAAGACCGCGCCATCGAGCACCCGAAGCGAGCGCTCCACCTCGATGGTGAAATCGACGTGGCCGGGGGTGTCGATGATATTGATCCGGTGTTCGGCGTACTGCTGGCCCATGCCGTTCCAAAAGCAGGTCGTCGCGGCCGAGGTGATGGTGATTCCACGCTCTTGCTCCTGCTCCATCCAGTCCATGGTCGCAGCGCCATCGTGCACCTCACCGATCTTGTGTGATACACCGGTATAGTAGAGCACGCGCTCTGTCGTAGTCGTCTTACCGGCATCGATGTGCGCCATGATGCCGATGTTGCGATAGCGCTCAATGGGTGTGGTACGTGCCACTGTCTTATCCCGCCCCGTAATCTTAAAGAACGATGGTGCTGTTGCTTACCAGCGATAATGCGAAAATGCTTTGTTGGCCTCAGCCATACGATGGGTTTCTTCCTTTTTCTTCACTGCAGCGCCTTTTTGGTCGGACGCATCCAGCAGTTCGCCAGCCAGACGGGCCGCCATCGATTTCTCGCTGCGCTTGCGCGCGGCATCGATGAGCCAGCGCATGGCAAGCGCATTACGGCGCACCGGCCGAACTTCCACCGGCACCTGATAGGTCGCACCGCCGACCCGGCGCGACTTGACTTCGACTACCGGGCGTACGTTCTCGAGTGCCTGTTCGAGGGTGTCCATCGGGTCACCGCCACGCTTGCCGCTGACGGTGTCCAGCGCGCCGTACAGAATGCGTTCGGCGACGGCCTTCTTGCCATCTTCCATCACCATGTTCACAAACTTCGCCAGCGTCTGACTACCGAACTTTGGATCTGGCAGAATCTCGCGTTTGGCTGCAACTCGTCTTCTAGGCATTTCGCTCTACTCTTGGTTTACCCGGGGTCGGTCGCCGACCTCACCCAACTGCGCAAGACCCCAATCAACCCTTGGGACGCTTGGCGCCATACTTCGATCGGCCCTGGCGTCGCTTGTCGACGCCGGAGGTGTCGAGGCTCCCGCGCACCACATGGTAACGGACACCGGGCAGATCCTTGACACGGCCGCCACGGATCAGCACCACGCTGTGTTCCTGCAGGTTGTGGCCCTCACCACCGATATAACTGGATACCTCGAAGCCGTTGGTCAGGCGTACGCGCGCGACTTTGCGCAGCGCCGAGTTCGGCTTCTTCGGCGTCGTGGTGTAGACGCGGGTGCAGACGCCGCGCTTTTGCGGACACGCCTCGAGCGCCGGGACGTTGCTCTTTTCCACTTTGCGCTTACGCGGCTTGCGAACCAGTTGATTGATCGTTGCCATCTTTAAAACTTTCCGCCTTCAGGACGCATCGATTCCGTAATCGACGTTAAAAATTCGCGTAACCGATCCCGTCCGGCCCGCTTGAAAAAGCGCCGGGCGAGGGTGACGATCACTCAAATCGATTAACTGTTCGCGAAGCGGCTGATTTGCCGCATGTTTTTCAGGCAAACGCGTGGGAGTGCCTTTAGCGAAGGCTGCGAATTCTATGCGTACCCCCGACCACTGTCAACAGCGGTCAGGGGCATTTTTGGGGGAACTTACTCGCTGTCGCTGGTATTGAGCGCCTGCTTGATCGCCTCTTCGACTTCCTCTGTAGCCATTTCGACCGGCACCCCGGCGGTCAGGGCCTCCTGACGGGCCCGGCGTCGCTCGTTGTGATGCGCCAGGCCGGTCCCCGCCGGAATGAGACGGCCGACGATGACATTCTCCTTTAGACCGTTCAGGGTGTCGCGCACGCCGCGCACCGACGCCTCGGTGAGGACACGCGTGGTCTCCTGGAAAGAGGCCGCCGAGATGAAAGACTCGGTTGCCAGCGAGGCCTTGGTGATCCCGAGCAGCAGCGGCTCGAACCTGGCGGTCAGCTTCTCAGCGGCCTCGGCATTCTCATTCTCCTCGAGGAGACGCGCACGCTCGACCTGCTCGCCGCGCAACAGCCGGGTCTCGCCCGGGTCGACGATCTCTATCTTGCGCAGCATCTGCCGAATGATCACCTCGATGTGCTTGTCGTTGATACCGACGCCCTGTAGGCGGTAGACGTCCTGGATCTCTTTGACTAGATACTCGGCCAGCTCCGTCACGCCCTGCAGACGCAGAATATCGTGCGGATTCAGTTCACCGTCGGCTATGACCTCCCCTTTTTCCACGTGCTCACCCTCGAACACGTTCACGTGACGCCATTTGGGGATCAGCGACTCGTTTTGCTCGCCGTCAGCCATCGTGATGATCAGGCGCTGTTTACCCTTGGTGTCCTTGCCGAAACTGACCGTGCCACTCGCCTCGGCCAGAATTGCCGACTCCTTCGGCTTACGCGCCTCGAACAAGTCCGCGACCCGCGGCAGGCCGCCGGTGATATCGCGAGTCTTGGAGGATTCCTGGGGAATCCGCGCCAAGACGTCGCCGACGCCGACCTTTGCTTCGTCGCTGACGCCCACGATCGCGCCGCCAGGCAGAAAGTAGTTCGCCGGCAGCGTCGTGCCCACGATGTTGACGTCATTGCCCTTGTCGTCAACCAGTTTGACGATCGGCCGCAAGTCCTTGCCGCTCGTCGGGCGCTGTTTGGGATCGAGTACGACGATCGAGGACAGGCCGGTCACCTCGTCCGTCTGCTTCTGCACCGTCACGCCCTCGACGAAGTCGACAAAACGCAAGGTACCCGCTACTTCGGTGATGACCGGGTGGGTGTGCGGATCCCAGTTGGCGACCATCTGACCGCCTTTGACCGGGTCGCCGTCGTGCACCAGAAGAACGGCACCGTAGGGCAGTTTGTAGCGCTCACGCTCACGCCCTACCTCGTCTGCGACGATGACCTCGCCGGAACGCGATACCGCGACCAGGTTGCCATTCGCGTGCTCGACGGTCTTGATGTTATGCAGCCTCACGGTGCCGGCGTTCTTCACCTCGATACTGTTGACTGCGGCCGACCGCGACGCGGCACCGCCGATATGGAAGGTACGCATGGTGAGCTGCGTACCCGGCTCACCAATCGATTGCGCAGCGATGACGCCAACCGCCTCGCCTATGTTCACCTCGTGACCGCGCGCCAGATCGCGACCGTAACACTTGCGGCAGATGCCCTGGCGTGTCTCGCACGAGATGGGCGAACGAACGAACATCTGGTCCACGCCCGCCTCTTCCAGCAGGTCGACCAGCCCTTCATCGAGCAGGGTTCCGGCCTCACATACTACTTCACCGTCACCGGGGCGCAACACGTCGACGGCGGCAACCCGACCAAGGATGCGTTCGCGCAATGGTTCGACCACATCGCCACCCTCGATGATGGGTTGCATCAGCAGCCCCCTTGTCGTGCCGCAGTCATGGGTGGTGATGACCATATCCTGCGCAACGTCGACCAACCGGCGCGTCAGGTAACCCGAGTTGGCGGTCTTGAGCGCGGTATCCGCAAGCCCTTTACGCGCACCGTGCGTGGAGATGAAGTACTGCAGTACATCAAGGCCTTCGCGGAAGTTGGCGGTGATCGGCGTCTCGATGATGGAGCCGTCCGGCTTGGCCATCAGGCCGCGCATTCCGGCCAACTGGCGAATCTGAGCGGCAGATCCACGCGCACCGGAATCGGCCATCATGTAAATCGAATTGAACGAATCCTGCTCGACCTCTTCCCCGTGGCGATCGGTTACCTGCTCCTTACCGAGCTTGCTCATCATCGCGCGCGCCACCTGATCATTCGTGTGGGACCAGATGTCGACGACCTTGTTGTAGCGCTCACCGTTGGTGACGAGACCCGAGTTGAACTGGTCTTGGATTTCCTGCACCTCGCTCTCTGCAGCGGCCAGGATCTCGGCCTTCTCAGGAGGAATCGCCATGTCGTTCACGCCAATCGAGACACCGGCCCGCGCTGCCTGCCGGAAGCCTAGGTACATCAGCTGGTCGGCGAAAACGACCGTATCTTTCAGGCCCAGTCGACGATAGCAGGCGTTGACCATGCGGGAGATCGCCTTTTTACTCATCGCGTTATTGACCAGATCGAAAGACAGACCGCGCGGCACGATATCCCACAGCAGTGCGCGACCAACGGTCGTCTCTTTCACCGCGCTGATCATCTCGTGCTCGTCATCGGCGTTACGCACGCTCTCCTCGATGCGCACCTTTACGCGCGCATGCAGGTCCGCCGCACCCGACTCGTAGGCGCGGCGCGCCTCGGCAATGTTACTGAACGCCATGCCCTCGCCCTTGGCATTTACGCGCTCGCGAGTCATGTAGTACAGCCCCAAAACCACGTCTTGCGTGGGCACGATGACCGGCTCGCCATTGGCCGGCGACAGCACGTTATTCGAGGCCATCATCAGGGTACGCGCCTCAAGTTGTGCCTCGATGGAAAGCGGCACGTGGACCGCCATCTGGTCGCCGTCAAAGTCGGCATTGAAAGCGGTACATACCAAGGGGTGAAGCTGGATCGCCTTGCCTTCGATCAGCACGGGCTCAAACGCCTGGATACCCAGGCGGTGCAGCGTCGGCGCCCGATTCAACATGATCGGATGCTCCCGAATCACCTCCTCGAGAATGTCCCACACCTCGGGGGCACCTCGCTCAACGAGCTTCTTGGCGGCCTTGATGGTGGTCGCCAGGCCGCGAAACTGCAGCTTGGAAAAAATGAATGGCTTGAACAGCTCGAGCGCCATCTTTTTCGGAATACCACACTGATGGAGCTTCAAGGTCGGTCCGACCACGATCACAGAACGGCCGGAGTAGTCGACACGCTTGCCGAGCAGGTTCTGACGGAAACGGCCCTGCTTACCCTTGATCATGTCGGCCAGCGACTTCAGCGGCCGTTTGTTGGTACCGGTGATCGCGCGACCGCGCCGACCGTTATCCAACAGCGCATCCACCGATTCCTGCAGCATGCGCTTTTCGTTGCGCACAATGATGTCCGGCGCATTGAGGTCCAAGAGGCGCTTCAAGCGGTTGTTGCGGTTGATGACGCGCCGGTACAGGTCATTAAGATCCGAGGTCGCAAAACGGCCGCCATCCAGCGGCACCAGGGGGCGCAGTTCCGGCGGCAGCACAGGCAGCACGGTCAGGATCATCCATTCCGGGCGATTGCCAGAATCCTGCAAGGACTCCAGCAGCTTGAGCCGCTTGGCGATTTTCTTGATCTTCGTTTCCGAGTTGGTCGCCTCGACTTCCTCGCGCATGCGCACTATCTCTTTACCGATATCCATGGTGCGCAGCAGCTCATAGACCGCCTCGGCACCCATGCGCGCATCGAACTCGTCGCCGTTTTCCTCGACCGCCTCGAGATACTGCTCATCGGTCATCAATTGAAAACGCTCGAGCGGGGTCATGCCCGGATCGATGACGACATAGGATTCGAAGTACAGCACGCGCTCGATATCACGCAGCGTTATGTCCAGCAGCAGGCCGATACGAGACGGCAGCGATTTCAGGTACCAGATATGCGCGACCGGGCTGGCCAGTTCGATGTGGCCCATGCGCTCTCGCCGCACCTTGGCGAGCGTAACCTCGACGCCGCACTTCTCACAGACTACGCCGCGATGCTTAAGGCGCTTATATTTGCCACACAGGCACTCGTAGTCGCTGATCGGACCGAATATCTTCGCGCAGAACAGACCCTCGCGTTCTGGTTTGAAAGTGCGATAGTTGATCGTCTCGGGCTTCTTGACTTCGCCGTACGACCACGAGCGGATCATTTCGGGCGACGCCAGGCCTATGCGGATAGCATCAAACTCTTCGCTTTGGCCCTGCTGTTTCAGAATCTTCAGAAGATCTTTCAAGACCTTATCTCCCGTTGCGTATTCTCAAATGGGGTAACTAACGGCATAAG
Source organism: Chromatiaceae bacterium (assembly GCA_024639005.1). Lineage (GTDB taxonomy): Bacteria > Pseudomonadota > Gammaproteobacteria > Chromatiales > Chromatiaceae > Thiosocius. The sequence goes on from JAHEJD010000004.1 coordinate 41,913, forward strand.
CCTCAGTCCTGCTCGAGCTCGATATTGATGCCGAGCGAACGGATCTCTTTGACCAGCACGTTGAAGGATTCCGGCATCCCGGGCTCCATACGGTGATCTCCGTCGACGATATTCTTGTACATCCGCGTGCGGCCATTCACGTCGTCCGATTTGACCGTCAGCATCTCTTGCAGGGTGTAGGCGGCGCCGTAAGCCTCCAGGGCCCAGACCTCCATCTCACCGAAACGCTGGCCCCCGAACTGCGCCTTGCCTCCCAGAGGCTGCTGCGTGACAAGACTGTATGGGCCAGTAGAACGCGCGTGCATCTTGTCATCGACGAGATGGTTGAGCTTTATCATGTACATGTAACCCACGGTGACTCGACGCTCGAATGCTTCCCCGGTGCGCCCATCGTACAGCTGCGTCTGGCCGTCCGGTTCTTCTTCCGCGAGGTTCAGCATATGCCGAATCTCGTCTTCGTTGGCGCCATCGAAGACCGGCGTGGCCGTCGGCACGCCGCCGCGCAGATTGCCAGCCATCGCGAAAAGCTCATCATCATTCAGGCTATCAAGATCCTCTTTCTTGCCGCCGCCGTTGTAGACCTGGTCGAGGAAGTCGCGCAGTTCCTTGGCCTTGACCTGGGCATCCAGCATCCGGGCGATGCGCTCACCGACCCCTTTTGCAGCAAAGCCCAGGTGGGTTTCGAGGATCTGCCCGATATTCATCCGCGATGGCACGCCGAGGGGGTTCAGCACGATGTCGACCGGCCGGCCGTTCTCGTCAAATGGCATATCTTCGACCGGTACGATCATCGAAATGACCCCCTTGTTGCCATGCCGACCCGCCATCTTGTCGCCTGGCTGGACACGACGCTTGACCGCGACGTAGACCTTGACCATTTTCAACACACCCGGTGCGAGATCGTCGCCCGAGGTGAGCTTGCGTTTCTTCTCTTCGTATCGCTCGCGGAAATCGTCGCGTAACTGGCTGATCTGCGCCGCAATGGCCTCGAGCTGGGCCGCCGATTCTTCGTTTTTCAGGCGGATCTCGAGCCATTGATCGCGCTCGATTTCGGCGAGATAGCTCTTGGTGATCTTGGCGCCGGCCTTGAGCTTGTTCGGGCCGCCCTCGGCCACCTTGCCGATCAGCATCTTCTCGACTCGGTCGAACGTGTCCTCCTCCATGATGCGCAGCTGATCGTTCATGTCCTTGCGGACCAGCGCCAGCTCAGCCTCTTCGATCTGCAGAGCGCGGGCATCTTTGTCAACGCCGTCGCGGGTGAAAACCTGGACATCGATGACCGTACCGGCCATGCCAGACGAGACACGCAGTGAGGTGTCTTTCACATCCGAGGCCTTCTCCCCAAAGATCGCTCGCAGCAACTTCTCTTCCGGGGTCAGTTGCGTCTCGCCCTTGGGCGTCACCTTACCAACCAGGATGTCGCCCTCGTGCACCTCGGCGCCGACATAAACGATGCCTGACTCGTCCAGCTTGGCCAGCGCGGCCTCGCCAACATTCGGGATGTCGCCGGTAATCTCCTCTGAACCCAACTTGGTATCGCGGGCCATGCAGGTCAGTTCTTCGATATGGATCGTGGTGAATCGATCCTCCTTGACCACCTGTTCCGAGATCAGGATGGAATCTTCGAAGTTGTAGCCGTTCCACGGCATGAACGCGACGCGCAGGTTTTGGCCCAGCGCCAGTTCGCCCATATCGGTGGAAGGACCGTCGGCGAGTACGTCACCGCGCGAAATCGCATCGCCCACCAACACCAAGGGGCGCTGGTTGATGCAGGTATTCTGATTAGAGCGGGTGTATTTGGTCAGGTTGTAGATATCGACGCCCGCCTCGCCTGCCACGGTCTCGTTGTCATTCACGCGCACCACGATGCGAGCCGCGTCGACGGATTCGATAACGCCGCCACGCTTGGCTACGACGGTCACACCGGAGTCGACCGCGACAGTTCGCTCCATGCCGGTACCGACCAGAGGTTTTTCGGCGCGCAGCGTCGGCACCGCCTGGCGCTGCATGTTGGAACCCATCAGTGCGCGGTTGGCGTCGTCGTGCTCCAAGAATGGGATCATCGAGGCCGCGACCGACACAATCTGTTTCGGCGAAACGTCCATGTATTCAATTTTGTCGGGCGTCGACAGCGTGAACTCATTTTGGTGGCGACATGAAATCAAGTCGTCCGCCAGCTTGCCTTTAGCGTCCAACCCGGCGTTGGCCTGGGCAATCACGTAGCGCCCTTCCTCGATCGCCGACAGGTAATCGATCTGATCGGTGACTTTTCCGTTCTCTACCTTGCGGTAAGGCGTCTCGAGAAAACCGTACTTGTTGGTGCGCGCATATACAGCCAGGGAGTTGATCAGGCCGATATTGGGGCCTTCCGGTGTCTCGATAGGGCACACGCGGCCATAGTGTGTCGGGTGCACGTCACGCACCTCGAATCCGGCACGTTCGCGCGCAAGGCCGCCCGGGCCAAGCGCGGACACGCGGCGTTTGTGGGTCACCTCTGACAGCGGGTTGTTCTGATCCATGAACTGAGACAGCTGCGAGGAGCCGAAGAACTCCTTGATCGCCGCCGAGACCGGCTTTGCATTGATCATCTCCTGTGGCATCAGGCCCTCGGACTCTGCGAGGGTGAGCCGCTCCTTGACCGCGCGCTCGACGCGCACCAAACCCACACGGAACTGATTCTCGGCCATCTCTCCGACACAGCGTACGCGCCGGTTGCCGAGATGATCAATATCGTCGACGGTGCCATTGCCGTTGCGGATATCCACCAGGGTCTTCAAAGCATCGACGATATCCGACGTCTCGCCGAATTGCGCGACCAACCCCTTGGAAGTCTCGTCATCGCGTCCGCCGAAGTACTTTTGGTCATAGAGGATGCCAGCACCCTCGGCCTCGTCTCGACCGAGGCGCCGATTGAACTTCATCCGCCCAACGGCCGAGAGGTCGTAGCGATCGTCGGTGAAGAACAGGTTGTGAAACAGGTTCTGTGCGGCCTCTTTGGTCGGCGGTTCGCCGGGGCGCATCATGCGATAGATCTCGACCATGGCCTCCAGGGCGTTGGTGGTCGGATCGATGCGCAGCGTATCGGAAATGAACGGCCCATGGTCCAGGTCGTTGGTGAACAGTGTCTCGACCTTCTTAACGCCTTTGGCAACGAACTGCTCGACCTGCTCCGCGGTGATCTCGTCGTTGGCCTTCGCGAAAAGCTCTCCGGTTCCGCTATCGAGTACGTCGTGTGCCAGCGTGCGGCCGACCAGGAATGCGATGTCGGGCACCTCGAGCTTGTCGACGCCGGCCTCCTCGAGCTGCTTGATGTGTCGCGCGGTGATGCGCTTACCCGCCTCGACGATGACGGTCCTGCCCGCTTTGATATCGAAACTGGCGGTATCGCCGCGCAGTCGCGACGGCACCAGCGCTAGCTCGATCTTTTTCTTGCCGATCTGAAAGGTGTCCTTATCGAAAAATCGATCCAGGATCTCGCCGGTCTCGTAGCCCAGCGCCCGCAGCAGAATGGTCGCCGGCAGCTTGCGCCGACGGTCGATGCGCACGAAGACCGAGTCTTTGGGGTCAAACTCGAAGTCCAGCCAGGAGCCGCGGTAGGGTATGACGCGCGCCGAAAACAGCAGCTTGCCTGAGGAATGTGTCTTGCCTTTGTCGTGGTCGAAGAACACCCCGGGCGAGCGGTGAAGCTGCGAGACGATGACGCGCTCGGTGCCGTTGATGATGAAGGTGCCGTTATCCGTCATGAGCGGCAATTCGCCCATGTAGATCTCTTGCTCTTTGATATCCTTGACCTGCTTCGCGCCCGCCGGTGCGTCCTTGTCGTAGATCACCAGTCGCACCAGCACGCGCAACGGCGCGGCAAAAGTCGCACCACGCAGCTGGCATTCCCGTTCGTCGAAGACCGGCTCTCCGAGCCGATAGTGGACATACTCGAGGGCCGCGCTCCCGGAATAGCTCACGATGGGAAAGACCGACTTGAAAGCGGCATGCAGCCCTCGGTCGTCGCGCTCGTCAGGCTGCGTATCGGCCTGAAGGAAGCCTTTGTAAGACTCTATTTGAGTCGCCAGCAGGAACGGCACCTCGAGAATACTCGAGCGCTTGCCAAAGTCTTTACGAATGCGTTTCTTTTCGGTAAACGAATAGGCCATGCGTGCCTTACCTCGACTAAGATCTCTGCCGAATCCCCGGCCGGTCCGACAATGACTGCCTCACCAGCTGCGGTTCGATATGGCTGACCAGCTGCTGTAGTCGGTCAGAATGAAAACCCGCGGATGAACCGCGCTCTGCAAATCAGAAATACGCAAGCGGCAGAAGGCCGGCGGCACAACGGCCGCCAGCCCGCTCCCGATTTGACGCTTAAAGCTAGCAAGCCGCGTTACTTGAGCTCCACGGTGGCGCCGGCCTCTTCCAGTTGCTTCTTGGCCTCTTCGGCTTCGTCCTTCGAAACACCTTCCTTCAACGTAGTGGGCGCGCCCTCCACGGCCTCTTTGGCCTCTTTCAGGCCCAACCCGGTGATACCGCGGACAGCCTTGATCACGGCGACTTTGTTGTCGCCGAAGCCGCCCAAGACCACGTCGAACTCAGTCTTCTCTTCTGCGGCAGCGCCGCCGGCATCAGCGCCGGCACCCGGGGCCGCCACTGCGACTGCCGCTGCGGCCGTAACGCCGAACTTCTCTTCCATCGCCGAGATAAGCTCGACCACTTCCATCACCGACATGTTGGCGATGGCTTCCAAGATATCTTCTTTTGACATCATAAAACTCCAAAAAAATGATTCAGCACAAGGGATTCATTAGGCCGCGATCAGGCCGCCTCTTTGGCGTCGCGAATTGCTGCAACCGTGCGCACAAGCTTGCCCGGCACCTCGTTCATGGTCTGCGCCAGTTTCTGAATCGGTGCCTGCATGACCGACATCAGCATACTCAGCGCCTGATCATAAGTGGGCAACTTCGCCAGCGTCTCGAGTTCCGAGGGCGCGAGCATCTGACCGCCAATGGCGACCAGCGTCACGTTCAGTCGATCGTTCTGCTTGGTAAAGTCCTTGATCACGCGAGCGGCAGCACCCGGGTCCTCCTGCGAGAAGGCAAGGACCAGCGGACCGGTCAGACCTTCTGTCATGCATTCGAACTCAGTGTCCTTCACGGCGCGACGGGCGAGCGTGTTCTTGACCACGCGCAGATAGACGCCGTTGTTGCGCGCCTGGACGCGCAGCTCGGTCATGTCTTCCACGGTAATGCCGCGATACTCGGCCGCCACGGCGGAAAAGGCCGTGCGTGCCACTTCAGCAACCTCGGCGACGATGACTTGCTTCTGCTCGAAATTGAGTGCCAAAGTCGTCACCTCCCGACAACGTGGGACTTGCGTCCCGTTAAACACCAGGAGCCCGAAGACCCCCCGAATATGGTGCCCGTTATCAGGTGTACTGATTACGGAGCGCCATCTGCGCAGGCGGCGATTAAGTCGTCATCTCGGACGACACCTGCGGTCTCTGACGGCAGCCGCCAGGGCTAATCACCCCGCCGGTGCCCCAAATTCTTGCCTGCCGGGCAAAGTAAGCGCGCAGCAGGCCCGTCCGTTCAGAGCAGCGTAAGACTGCCCTGGTCCAGCGCCAGCCCCGGCCCCATGGTGGATGACACCGTGATGCGCTTCATGTAGATACCCTTGGCCGAACTCGGCTTGAGTTTCTGGAGATCGTTCAACAACGCCTCTAGATTCTGTTGCAAGGCGGCAGGCTCAAAGCCGACGTTGCCGATCGACGCATGCACGATGCCCCCCTTGTCCGTGCGAAAGCGCGCCTGGCCCGACTTCGCATTCTTGACCGCCTGCGCCACATCCGGCGTCACCGTGCCAACTTTCGGGTTCGGCATCAGGCCTCGCGGGCCGAGGATCTGGCCAAGTTGTCCGACCACGCGCATAGCATCAGGGGCGGCGACGACGACATCAAAGTCCAGGTTGCCGCCTTTGACCTCATCAGCGAGGTCGTCCATGCCGACCTTGTCGGCACCTGCCGCGGCAGCCGCCTCGGCCGCCGGGCCCTGGGCGAACACTGCCACGCGCACCGATTTTCCGGTGCCGTTCGGCATTACGGTAGAACCCCGCACAACCTGATCCGACTTGCGCGGGTCGACACCCAAGTTTACAGCGACATCCACCGACTCGCTGAACTTGACCGTCGAGAGCTCCTTCAACAGCGAGAAGGCCTCGTCCACTGGATACAGCTTGGTGCGGTCGACCTTTTCGCGGATGGCCTTGTGGCGTTTTGACAACTTCGCCATTATGCGACCCCCTCTACATTGAGTCCCATACTGCGCGCCGAGCCAGCGATCGTGCGCACGGCCGCATCGAGGTCGGCCGCTGTGAGATCGGGTTCCTTTGTCTTTGCGATCTCCTCCAGCTGCGCACGGGTGACGGTGCCGACCTTTTCCGTGTTCGGACGCCCGCTGCCGCTTTGGATGCCGGCCGCCTTCTTCAACAGGATGGACGCCGGCGGCGTCTTCATCACGAAGGTGAAGGAGCGGTCGCTGTAGACGGTGATCACCACTGGGATAGGCAACCCCTTTTCGACACTCTGCGTCTGCGCATTGAACGCCTTGCAGAATTCCATGATGTTCACACCGTGCTGGCCCAGCGCTGGGCCAACCGGCGGACTCGGATTGGCCTCCTGCGCCTTGACCTGCAGCTTGATGTAGGCCTGTATTTTCTTAGCCACGATTACCTCGCTTCGGGTGCAAACGCCCAGGAATGGTTACCTGGGCTCCCCAATGGTTGGACACTTACGAAAACAGCGCCGTAAATAGATCAATTCTTGCCCGCCATGGCGCAAACGTCGGGGTCTTCTGTGGCCCCAGTCCGGGCCTCCTGCCCGGGCGGTCGCCGCGCACCATGCCACTGGCATGACGGTCGCGGCTCACCCCTTCTCCACCTGGCCAAACTCGAGATCAACCGGCGTCGAACGGCCAAAGATCAGCACCGAGACCTTCAGGCGACTCTTTTCGTAGTCGACTTCCTCGACCACACCATTGAAGTCATTGAAGGGGCCGTCGGTGACGCGCACGACTTCTCCGGGCTCGAACAGGACCTTCGGCTTCGGCTTGTCGACCCCTTCCTGCATCCGCTGCAGAATCGCATCGGCCTCTTTGTCGCTGATCGGCGCGGGGCGATCCCCAGTGCCGCCGATAAAGCCCATGACTTTTGGCACGTCCTTGACCAAGTGCCAGGTATCGTCCGTCATTTCCATCTGCACCAGGACATAGCCAGGAAAGAACTTGCGTTCGCTGCGGCGCTGTGCGCCCGCGCGCATTTCCACGACCTCCTCTGTCGGCACCAGTATTTCGCCGAAGAGATCCTGCATTCCGCTGCGCTCGATACGCTCCTCCAGCGAACGCTTCACATGGGCCTCGAAACCCGAATACGCATGCACGACATACCAGCGTTTCGGCATCTCAGTCCCCCTGTCCCGTCAGATAGCGCACCATGCTGAACAGCAGAGAATCCACGCCCCACAAGAATAGCGCCGTCAACAGCACCGCGATGATGATGATGAGCAAGGTCTGCAATGTCTCCTGGCGGGTAGGCCAGACCACTTTCCGCACCTCGGTGCGGGAGTCGGCCGCGAACTGCCAGATTGTGCGCCCTACGGCGGTCTGCAGCGCAACGACCACTGCTGCAGCAATGACTGCCAACAGGCCTGCCAGACGCACCCACAGCGGCTGGTCGGCAAAGCTGTAAAAGCCGTAGATGCCACCCGCAAGGAGTAGGACCACCACCACCAGCTTTACGGTATCCAGTCCCGATCCTGCGTGTTCCGTTTTAGCGTTCATCACCAGCCAGAAAATGGCAGGCCAAGAGGGACTCGAACCCCCAACCTGCGGTTTTGGAGACCGCTGCTCTACCAATTGAGCTATTGGCCTAAAAACACAAACGAGTCGCTCCTCAGGGAGCGACTCCCAAACCCCCGAGGAAACGCGCGATTATTCGATAACCTTGGCGACGACACCGGCGCCGACGGTGCGCCCACCCTCGCGGATCGCAAAGCGCAGACCCTCGTCCATCGCGATCGGCGCAATCAGCTTCACCGTCATCTTTACGTTGTCGCCCGGCATCACCATCTCGATCCCCTCCGGCAGCTCACACGCACCCGTTACATCCGTGGTGCGGAAGTAAAACTGCGGACGATAACCGTTGAAAAACGGCGTGTGGCGACCACCCTCGTCCTTGCTCAACACATACACCTCGGCCTCGAAGTGCGTGTGCGGGTTGATCGACCCCGGCTTCGCCAGCACCTGTCCACGCTCGACATCCTCACGCTTCGTGCCGCGCAGCAGCACACCCACGTTGTCGCCCGCCTCGCCACGATCCAGCAGCTTGCGGAACATCTCAACACCCGTACAGGTCGTCTTGACCGTGTCCTTGATGCCCACAATCTCCACTTCGTCGCCAACATTGACCACGCCGCGCTCGATGCGGCCCGTCACCACCGTGCCGCGTCCCGAGATCGAAAACACGTCCTCGATCGGCATAATGAACGCCCCGTCGATCGCACGCTCCGGCGTCGGGATATAGCTGTCCAGCGACTCCATCAGCTTCTCGATCGACTGCGTGCCAATCTCCGAGTCGTCTCCCTCCAGCGCCTTGAGCGCCGAACCGATAATGATCGGGGTGTCGTCACCCGGAAACTCGTAGGAATCCAGCAGCTCGCGGATCTCCATCTCCACCAGCTCCAGCAGCTCTTCGTCATCGACCATGTCCGCCTTGTTCATGTACACAATGATGTACGGAACACCTACCTGGCGTGACAGCAGAATGTGCTCGCGCGTCTGCGGCATCGGGCCGTCGGCCGCCGACACCACCAGGATCGCACCGTCCATCTGCGCCGCACCCGTGATCATGTTCTTCACGTAGTCCGCGTGCCCCGGGCAGTCCACGTGCGCGTAGTGACGCGCGTCCGTCTCGTACTCCACGTGCGCCGTCGCGATCGTGATCCCACGCTCGCGCTCTTCCGGGGCATTGTCGATCTGGTCGTACGCCTTCGACTCACCACCAAACTTCTTCGACTGGTGCGTCGTGATCGCCGCCGTCAGCGTCGTCTTGCCGTGGTCAACGTGACCAATAGTGCCCACGTTTACGTGCGGTTTAGTACGTTCAAATTTTTCCTTGGACATGGCTCAAAATTCTCTAAAGAAAAACATGGATCGGTCAGCTGTTACTACATCATCCGGCGAAGGCGGCAACCTTGGAGCCCAGGAGCAGATTTGAACTGCCGACCTCACCCTTACCAAGGGTGTGCTCTACCAACTGAGCTACCTGGGCCTGAACCTTCAACTGGCGCCGAGAATTGGTGGCATGCGCCACTGCAGCTCGTCCGCCTGTAATTACTCTGGAGCGGGTGATGGGAATCGAACCCACACAATCAGCTTGGAAGGCTGAGGTTCTACCATTGAACTACACCCGCATCGTCTTCCCGTGCGTCAGTCACTCACTCGCTGCGTATCCCGCTTAGTGCGGCGCACACAAGATCGGCTGCGGCCACCCTTTCGTTCTCAGCCCCTTCCTCAGCAGCGGAGGAAATCCCGTTTTTGGTGGAGGGGGGAGGATTCGAACCTCCGAAGGCTGAGCCGTCAGATTTACAGTCTGATCCCTTTGACCGCTCGGGAACCCCTCCAAAAAAGAGGCGGTATTCTGTGGGAAGGCGCCATTACTGTCAACTGCACCCGGGCCGCCGCAGCCCTGGCCGCGAAAAAACACTGTCACGATTGTGGTAGCATCGCGCCGTTTGCGTCAGCACCGCCTCAAATCACCGCCAACGACAGCGGTCTGCGGCGGCCTCAACGACGATAACCCCCTCAGGGCATCAGAGAAGTCATGAAAATTACCATCTTCGGAAGCGGCTATGTGGGACTCGTTACCGGGGCCTGCCTTGCCGAGGTTGGGAACAAGGTGACGTGCATCGATGTCGACCCCGCCAAGGTGGAACTCCTGAACAGCGGTGGCGTACCGATCTACGAGCCGGGGCTGACGGAAATGATACAGCGCAACCGTGCGGCGGGGCGCCTGATGTTCACCACCGATGCCAAGGTCGGTGTCGATTTCGGCAGACTCCAGTTCATCGCCGTCGGCACACCGCCGGATGAGGACGGCTCGGCCGACCTACAATACGTCCTGGCGGTCGCCGAATCCATCGCCGAGCACATGAGCGACTTCAAGATCGTCGTCAACAAATCGACGGTGCCGGTGGGCACCGGCGACAAAGTGGCCGAGCGCATCCGCGAGGTCTTGGAACGCCGTGGCGTCAGCCTGGAGTGCGACGTGGTGTCCAACCCCGAGTTCCTCAAAGAGGGTGCGGCGATCAGCGACTTCATGAAGCCCGATCGCATCGTGGTCGGTACCGAAAACCCGCGATCGATCGAAACCATGCGCCAGCTATACGCCCCCTTCAACCGCAACCATGAACGCCTGTTATTCATGGACGTCCGGTCGGCCGAGCTCACCAAATACGCCGCCAACGCCATGCTCGCGACCAAGATCAGCTTCATGAACGAGCTGTCGAATGTCGCGGAGAGACTGGGCGCCGATATCGAGCAGGTCCGGGTGGGAATCGGATCCGATCCCCGCATCGGCTTCCAGTTCATCTATCCCGGCTGTGGTTACGGTGGGTCGTGCTTCCCCAAAGACGTCCAGGCACTGGAGCGCACCGCCCTCGACGCCGGCTACCGGCCGCAGCTGCTGAATGCAGTGGAGGCGGTCAACAACCGACAAAAGTCTCTGTTGTTCGACAAAATCCGCCACTACTTCGACGGCCAGCTGACAGGCAAGACCATTGCGCTCTGGGGTTTGGCGTTCAAGCCGAATACCGATGATATGCGCGCTGCATCCAGCCGCACCCTGATGGAGGCACTCTGGGAGGCCGGTGCCAAGGTGCGGGCCTTCGATCCGATCGCCGGCGATGAGGCTCGGCGCCTCTACGGGGATCGCGAGGACCTTGAAATCTGCGCACGCGCGGAAGACGCCCTCGAGGGCGCCGATGTGCTGGCGGTCGTTACCGAGTGGATCGAGTTTCGCAGCCCGGATTTCGATGACATCCGCGAACACCTCAACTACCCGGCGGTCTTCGACGGCCGCAATATCTACGACCCCAAGGCCGTCACCAGCGCCGGCCTGACGCACTACAGTATCGGCCGTCGCCCACTGCCGCGCGCCTGACCCACCTCACTCGCGATATCATAGGGTTTTTGACGCTGCGCAATATTTATCATTAAATTTGTGGAAAATTGATAAATCGCATTGTACGCTCCCGTGCACAAGGCGCTGAAAAAGAACATGAAGTCCGTGTCTTCCGGGAGCCCGCAGCGCCCAGGCGGATCGCCTCGGCGATTCTAGACGCAGGGCGCCCGACGATCGCCTGACCGATCGGGCCGAAGCAAATTTTGTACCCAGTACCCGCAGAGAGGAATGATTATGCGCCAACCCGTCCGGGCCAGCGTCGCCGCCTTCGCCTTGGCGACCACCGTTTCGTTCACCGCCACCGCCACCGTGCCGAAGGATCTGCCATACCCAAGCGGCGATTTGACCGCTGATCAGGTCATGGATCAGGTCTATTTCGTCAACCACTTCTATGGCTTCGACAACTACGCCATCACCAAGCAGGGCAGGGACATCACCGTACTGGTGATCAAGCGTGAGGGTGCGCGCCCCACGACCAACACCCTGGAACGCTATCTGAACAACGATTATCCCGCCGATGACGCGATCAAGGCCGAGGACCTGGCGATATTCCGTTCCGGCAAGCTCAAGGGCACCGGCATGCTGATCACCGACTATCAGGACGACGCCAAGAGCCAGTCCTACATGATCTGGCTGCCGGCGCTGCGTAAGATCCGCCGTTTCGCCGAGCCCTCGCATGACGACGCCTGGGGCGGTTCGGACTTCACCTTCGGCGACGTGACCCTGCGCAAGCCCTTCCACGAGACCCACGAGATGCTGGGCAAAGAGACCTTTGACGACTGCCTGGGCCATATCGCCTTCGCCGACGGTGAGCATACCCGCTACACCAAGGGTCTGCCGGAATCCGGTGCCTGCGAGCACAAGGGTAAAGAGATCTACAAGATCAAGAGCACGACCAAGTTCGAGAACTGGTGGTACGACTCCCGGATCACCTACATCGATGCCAAGACCTTTGCCGACTACCGCTCCGAGTACTTCAAGAACGGCGAAATGGTCAAAGTGATCGATCGCAATTGGGTACCGCTCGGCAAGAGCGACGATCCGCGCGCGGTCGGCTGGGGCTACTGGTACGGCAAGACCCTGGCCACCGGCAACCAGACCTGGGCCGTGATCCCGAGCAACGTCAACGCAGTCGACGCCAGCTATCAGGATGACTGGTGGTCAGAAAAGACCCTGCGCAAGATAAAGCGCTGATAAGCACAAGCGAGAGTAAAACGCGTAGCCGGGGTCAAACCCCGGCACACCATGACAGGCGCGCTGAGCGCGCGGGGAGTTAAGAAATGTCTAGCAAATCACCCTTGGGGCTGACCATCGCCGCGCTGATCACGGCGCCGCTCGCTGCCCATGCCGCCTACGACTTCGCCGGCCTCGAGGTCTCCGGGGAGCTGAGAAACGAGAGCGCCTTCTACACAGGGTCCGGCCAGGTGACCGGCGAGGCACGCAGCACGAATGACGACCGTGATCACGGCGGCGGCGATCTAATGAAGTTCGAGAACTCGGCGAGGATCTTCATCAATGGCGAGGTCGGTGAAGAGTCCTCTTGGCATGCCGAATTGCGCCCGGTCGTCGTCACCGGGGCAGCGGTGCCCAACGACGATTACGCCTACCACCGCAATTACACCCAGAACGACTATCTGCGCGAGCTCTACATGGATACCCGCGTCGCTGACTGGGACCTGCGCATCGGGAAGCAGCAGGTGGTCTGGGGCACCGCGGACGGTATCAAACTGCTCGACATCGTCAACCCGACCGACTATCGCGAGCTGAATCAAAACGCGTTCGAGGATTCGCGCATCCCGGTGTGGATGATCAACGCCGAACGCTATATCGGCGAGCGCGGTAACGTCCAGTTCATCTTGTCGCAGGCCGAGACCAACAAGATCCCCGGGCTGTGGACCGTCAACAGCGGCGCCAACCGCAGTGTCGTCGCAGATGGCCCGTCTCCCACCGGAAAGGTCTTTACCGGCAACGGCCAGATGAAGGGCCAGGACAGGGGCCACCCCTTCATCTTCAAGGGTGTGGATGTCATCACCGGCGGCGTGAACGGCTTCTTCAACATGGGCGCGTCCTTCGGCGGCGTGATCAATACCTTCGGCGGTTTTAATCCAGCGGGGCTCAACTTCATAGACCCCTTTGGCGGGCTCAACCCCGGCATGCCGGAGTTCGCGACCGTCGACGGCTTCGTCAATACCCCGGCCTCAATGCTGCCGCCGTCCTGCGCCGGGTTCGGCGCCGGCGCGAATGGCGCGGTCTGCCTCGAGGCCTTCACCGAGGCCACCAACAACAACGTCACCAACCTGATCGACGTAGACCCGACCGCGGCCACCGTCGCCGGATCCGGCTGGAACGTGAGTAGTCCGAACTCGGCCTGGGAGCACTTCCCGAATGCCACCTTTGCGACCTTCAACGCCATGCTGGGCATGACGACCAAGTACGAGCGCGAGTATGACGACGATTTCCTGCCGTCTGACGCGAACGTCGGGGGCCGCTTCCGCAGTTACCTGGACAACGGCCTGAACTACAGCATCAACTACTTCTACGGCTATGACGCCAATCCATCGCTCAACCTCCGCTGGCAGGATCCCAATACCGGACAAAAGCTGAAGGTCGACAAGTACGACACGGTCGCTGGCACGCAGGTGCTTCAGATCAGCAACCCCAAGACCGGTCAGCTGTACGGGGCAAATGCCACTTTCACGCCCGGCAACTATGCCGGCCCGGCCCCAACCAACGTCACCGATGCGAACAACGGCGGGTCACCCGTACTGGTGTTCGAGGAAGACCGCGAGCGCATCCATAACCTGGGCGGGTCGTTCGACTATGCCACCGAGGCCGCCGATATACCGCTGGTCGTCCGTGGCGAGATGCTCTATCAGAAAGACGTCAACCAGCCCATTGTGAACCGTCGCAATCTCGCAAACGGCGACCTCGTCGGCGCGCTGAAGAGCGAAGAGCACGACTTCGTCAAGTACGTGGTCGGCCTCGATGCGACCGTGTTGACCAATCTCTTGATCAGCGGTCAGTTCATCCAGTTCATCAACCTGGATTTCAAGGACAAGGACTGCAACTTCACCACCCAGGGCCAGGCGACCGCCAGTTGCTCGGAATACACCGGCGACCCCGCGGTGATGAACACCACCAACGGACTGAAGAAAGGGCGCGAATACAAGGAATTCTACTCGCTGTTTCTCTCCAAGCCCTTTGGCCCGAACCAGCTGGGCCGCGTGAACAACATTATCATCTATGAAGAGGGTGGCGGCTGGTGGAACCGCCTGGATGCCGAATACACCCTGACCGACGAGCTGATCGTCACCGGCGAGATCAACCACTACTGGGGCGATGACGAGACCACCTTCGGCCAGTTCGATAAGTCCTCGAACATACAGGTCGGCTTCAAATACATCATCGAGTAGCTGTCACGCACCAGGGAGCAATTAAGAGCGGTGTTCGGCCGGGCCGACGCCGCTTTTTTTCCCGCAGGCATGGATTGGACTACGGATAAATAAGCCATGAAAGTGAAAGAGAACCCTTGGGCGGACGCCTATGCAGATTTCGTGCTGCGCATGCGCTGGCCCATCATTGCCCTGCTCTTGATCGTCACGGTCGTCGCCGCGCTGCAGATCCACAAGCTGGATATCCGCAACGACCCGGACACACTGTTGCCGCCGAGCAACCGCTATGTCGCGACCAATCTGTATGCCGAACACAACTTCGGCATGGGCAACCTGATGGTGTTCGCGCTCAAGGTCAAAGAAGGCGATATCTGGCAACCCTGGTTCATCAACAAGGTGCAGGAGATCCACAACCGGCTCGAGGCCCTGCCGCATTCGCGGGTAGCGAACTTCATCGATATCGCGGCCCAGAAGATCAAATTTATGGGCACCGACGAGAACGGTCTGGTGTTCAAGCGTCTGATCCCGACCGAGGGCATCAGCGATGATCCGGAAAAGGCCAAAGAGCAACTCGCGTTTCTGCGCGAGGGCGTAAAGACCAACCCGGTCATGGCACCGATGCTGGTCTCGATGTGGGACGCAGAGGGCAACCGCTGCGCCTACGAGGACTACGACAAAGACTTCTGTGTCGCGAAGGCGGCCTATGTCATCGCCGACTATACCGACGAAGTAAAAGAGATCTATCTGCCGTGGGTGCGGGAAGTGCGCGCGATGATGGACGAGTACGGCGAAGACGAGCGCATCGAACTGTTGGTCGCCGGCGAACCATACTTCCTCGCCTGGATGCTCGCCGACCTGGTCGACAAATGGTGGCTGTTCGCAATCTCGATCGCCATTGCGATCGGCGTGCTGTGGCTGGAATTCCGCAACTGGCGTGGCGCGCTGTTCCCGATGATCGGGGTCGGTATGACCATCGCGATGACACTCGGCCTGATGGGTTTCAGCGAATTCAAGCTGACTACTATGATGGTGCTCACCCCCATGCTGCTGTTGGCCATCGGCATCGGGCACTCGGTGCAGGTAACGCGCCGTTTCATGCTCGAAAATGGGGCGACCGGCGATGCCAGGAAGGCGGCACGTGAGGCCATACGCCACACCATCGTACCGGCCACGCTGTCAATCGTGACCGACATGGTCGGCTTCGCCACGCTGGCCACGGTGGATATCTCGTTCTACAAGGCCTATGCCTACTTCGGCATGTTCGGCATGCTGACGCTGCTCGCGACCACCACCACGCTGATACCGCTGCTGTTGACCATCTTCCCGCCGTCGCAGGCGTGCTGCCAGGCACAGGAAGGCCACGGCTGGGAGGTCAGCGTGGGTGGCTTCCTCACCCGGCTGATCACCGGACCAGGCAAATGGGTGCCCATCGGCGTGGTGCTGATCGTAACGGCCGGCTCCGTTTATTTCACGAACCTGATGAACTGGAAGGGTGAGCCCGCCGCCGCAGTCAAGCTGGCGGAAGAAGGCGACATCATGCCGGGCGTCGAAAAAGGCATCAACTACGCCCGTGCCGCTTTCAAGGGCAGCTCACCGACCTGGAAGGACCTGGTGCAACTCAATGAGATCATGCCGGGCGTCATCTCGGTGGCAATTCCGCTGCGTGGCAAGCAGCCCTACATCCAGGGCTGCATCGACGAATACTTCCCGGAGGAGATCTACGATATCGAGGATCCGCTGGAAAAGACAAAAGTCTGCGCCGAGTTCAAAGAGAAACTGGGCTGCTGGGATAGCGAGCCCTGTGGGCCACAGGGTGTATTCAACGACGTCGAGCTGCACACCGACATCGAAAAGATGGAGAACTGGATGCGCGCGCATGAGTTCATCGGTTATACGGGCTCATACACCCAGTACGTGCGGCTGGTGAACATGCTGCTGACCGCCGAGGTCGGCGAGGACACCAAGCTCAGCGACCTGCGGGTCCCCAACTCGGACTACCTGCTGGCAATAGACCCGAATGACGACCGCAGCCCGACCGAGATCGTGCGCATGTACAACGGTCTGCTCGAGGCCATGACCTCTGCCGGCGACATGGAGTCCTTCGTCAATACAGAGACCTGGAACGAAGGGGTTATCCTCGGATTCATCAACACCATGGACCCGGTCGAGACCCACGAGGTCACGATGGACATCCAGCAGTACATCGAGGACCACAAGAACGACCCGGGTTTCTCGAAGATCCATTTCGGCCTGCGCAACGCCGATACCTCTGGCGACACCGATGAGTCGTCTGTCGACGGCCCGAGCTACGTGAGGCCGGGTATTGGCGGCTTCCTCGGCGCGACAGAGGCGACCCGCGAGGTGGCCATGGAGAACTGGCTGATTGGGCCACTGCAGACCGCGCTGGCGATCTTCATCATCGCGGCACTGATGTTTCGCTCGGTGCTGGTCTCGGGCATGCTGACCGTGACCCTGCTGATCACGCTGTTCGCGCAGTACGGCCTAGGGGGGTATTTCACCTCGGTCGAGAACTGGTCCGGCAACCTGGCCTTCCATCTGCTGGTGACGCTGTCGATCGCCATGGGCCTGGGCGTGGACTACGGGATCTACATGGTCTCGCGGTTGCGTGAAGAGATGCAGGCCACGGGCAACAACTGGCTGGAGGCCCTGCGCAATACGCAGAACACCACAGGCTCCGCGGTCATTGTGTCGATCATTGTGTTGCTCGGCAGCTTCATCCCGCTGGTCGGCACCACGCTCGCCAACACCTGGGGCCTGAGCATCTTCATCGGCTGGGCACTGATCATCGATGTCTTTACCGCACTGATGCTACTGCCGATGATGGTCAAGTGGTTCAAACCAAAGTATGTGTTTGGCAACAACGATTAGCAGCGGGCCGCGATTTTTCGCAGCGTTGATTCCGTGTGGCGCTCGTTGTTGGGCGCCATCGCAGCTCCCGTAGGGTGGGAAAGCGCAGCGTATCGCACCGGACAAGACGGTAATAAGGGCATGCGCTGCAAGGCGCGCTGGCAAACCCCGTAACTCTCAGGTTGCCGAATGCAGGGCGTTCATCGCCTTCTGCAGTTCACCCGCTTGAATCAACTCCCAGTGTCGCAGCGCCTCGGCGATACCCTCCTCGATCGCCTGGTGCTCGTGCCTGCCCGGTCGCGACAAGACGTAACCCACCACCGCCTCTTTGTGCCCGGGATGGCCGATGCCGATCCGCAGGCGCTGAAAATCCTTGCTGCCCAGCGAACTGCAGATATCGCGCAGGCCATTGTGGCCACCGTGACCGCCACCGGACTTCAGTCGCACCATTCCGGGCGCCAGGTCCAGTTCGTCGTACACGACCAGCAGCTCCTCGGGCAGTATTCGGTAAAAGTTGCACAGCGCACTCACGGAACGGCCGCTGTGGTTCATGTAGGTCATGGGCTTGAGCAGCCAGCAGTCGCCCGAAGCCACGGCGACCCGCGCGATCTCACCGGAGAATTTGTTCTCCGCACGCAGCACTTCAGCATGCCTGCCCGCCAGCTGGTCAACGAACCAGAAGCCGGCGTTATGGCGTGTCCCGGCATATTTCGGTCCGGGGTTTCCAAGGCCGACGACGCATCGGATGGCAGACATATCGCATTCTTCCAACGAAAAACGGCAGCACAAGCGGCCGCCGTTTCGACTTTGAACGCCCCTCACGGGGCCAAACGGGTCAGTCCTTGTCGCCTGATTCCTGTTCGCCCTTGGGCGTCCCAACAGCAGGAGCCTCTTCCTCTGCCGCCTCTTCCTCGACCGAGCCGCGCATGACCTCGATTGTCACGACCATGGGGTCGTTCTCCTCATCGAGGTGCTCCGCACCAACAAGGTTGACGCCCGCGGGGATCACGACCTGCGACAGGTGAATGACGTCATCAATCTGCATGTTGGATACGTCGACTGCGATGTATTCGGGAAGATCTTTCGGCAGGCACTCGATTTCGACGTCACTCATGCCACGCAGCAGCGTGCCGCCCCCCTTGACGCCCGGGCAGCGCTCTTCGCCCTCGAAGTGCAGCGGAACCGTCATGCGGATCTCTTCATCCATGCGCACGCGCATCAGATCGACGTGCTGCACGAAAGGCTTTGACGGGTGGCGTTGCAGATCACGCAGAACAACCTTTTGCGCCTTGCCGTCGACCTCAACCGTGAGTATGTGCGAGTAGAAGGCCTCATGGTCGAGGTGCTGAATTAGCTCATTGTGCTTCGTGGCGAACATCTCCGGGTCCTTGCCGCCCCCATAGATGATTCCCGGTACCATGCCCTCGCGACGCAGGCGGCGGCTCGCACCCTTCCCCTGATCGCTGCGGGACACTGCAATGACTTCAAAATTTTCCTGCATTTCTCGATTCTCTCTTCAGACAGTAATAGTGGCGCTCGGGGCCCGCGACCAGGCAATGTCCGAACGCACCTTGTGTGGGGCTCCCTCCCCACGGGTCGTCAGTCCACGAACAACGAACTGACCGATTCCTCGTTGTTGATCCGGCGGATAGACTCGGCCAGCAGGCCGGCGATCGACAGCGGACGGATCTTGCTGCATCCCGCGGCATCCTCGCGCAGCGGGATGGTGTCGGTCACCACCAGTTCGTCCAGGAGCGAGGACTCGATATTGGTCACCGCCGGCCCTGACAGCACCGCGTGCGTGCAGTAGGCCACCACCTTGGCCGCCCCGTGCTCCTTCAGCGCCGCGGCGGCCTTGCACAGGGTGCCGGCTGTATCGACCAGGTCGTCCACCAGCACGCAGCTGCGGTCTCCGACATCGCCGATGATATTCATCACCTGGGCCACGTTGCTCTTCGGCCGGCGCTTGTCGATAATCGCCAGATCCGCGTCGTCCAGCCGCTTGGCTAACGCCCGCGCCCGCACCACGCCGCCGACGTCCGGCGATATGACCATCAGGTCGGGGTACTTTTGGCGCCATACGTCACCCAGCAGGATTGGCGATGCGTACACATTGTCCACCGGGATATCGAAGAACCCCTGGATCTGATCTGCGTGCAGGTCCATCGTCAGCACCCGGTCGGCACCAGCCGTGCCGATCATCTTGGCTGCCAGCCGCGCAGTGATCGGCACCCTGGCTGAGCGCGGACGACGGTCCTGGCGCGCGTAGCCAAAGTACGGGATAACCGCGGTCACGCGCCTCACCGACGACCAGCGCAGCGCATCGACCATGACCAACAGCTCCATCAGGTTGTCGTTGGTCGGCTCGCAGGTCGGCTGCACGACAAACACGTCTCGACCGCGGACATTCTCCTGAATCTCCACCATAGACTCGCCATCGCTGAACTGGCCGACCGCCGCCTTGCCCAGCGCGATGTCCAGATAGCCGGCGATGTCCGCTGACAACTGCGGATTGGCGTTGCCCGAGAAAACCATCATGCCGCTGCTGGACACTGTCGACTCCCGTCAGTTTCGGCGACGATTAGGGTGCCTTGCCGCC
>JAHEJD010000004.1:62091-94896 GCA_024639005.1 Chromatiaceae bacterium
CTACCCGCCCACTGCTTCCAGCAACGGCGAGCGGTTCATTCCCCGGACCACAAATCCGGCGACCTCGGGCGGCCGCTGCCGTAGCAGGGACTCCGCCTCGGCGCGGCTGGCACAGGGCGCGAACACACAGGCCCCGCTGCCGGTCATCCGCGCTTCGGCTTTTTCGCTCAACCAATCAAATACTTGTTTCACAGCTGGGTAGCGCTTTGTTACCACGGACAGACAATCGTTGGTCTGCTCCCCTGCGAGAAAGTCGCGTATTGTGATTCTGCGGGAATTCCTTGTCAATTCGGGGTCTTGGAAGACCTTTCCCGTATCGACGTGGATGGCCGGTGCCAGCAGGAGATAAATCGGCGTCGTCGGTTCGATATCGCTGAGCGCTTCTCCCACTCCCTCGGCCCATGCGGCCCTGCCATGAACAAATATTGGCACGTCTGCACCGAGTTTCAGCCCGAGGGTCATCAAGCTGGCGCGATCAAGCCCGCATCGCCACAAATGATTGAGCGCAACAAGTGTGGTCGCCGCATCCGAGCTGCCGCCGCCAAGCCCACCGCCCAGCGGGATGCGCTTGTCCACATGGATTTCGACGCCGTGCGAACAACCGGTATCCCGCTGCAGCAGCCTTGCCGCGCGGACTACCAGGTCGTCGGCCGATGCCACGCCGGGCAGCGGGCTGACGCGTCGAACAACGCCATCTTGGCGCACCGAGAAAAACAGTGAGTCGCAGAGGTCGATGAACTGAAACACCGTCTGCAGCAGATGGTAGCCGTCGGGTCGTCGTCCGACGATGCGCAACATCAGATTGAGCTTGGCCGGCGCAGGCCAGGCATCAGGGGCTGTCATCGTGATCCGGCCTGAAGCCTCTCGATCACTGCGCGGATTTTATCGCTATCGGGCGAGTGCGCCAGGCCTTCTCGCCAGACTGCCTGTGCATCGGCACGCTGACCGCTCACCCACAGCACCTCACCCAGGTGCGCGGCAATCTCGTCATCCTGGGTCAGTGCCAGCGCGCGGCGCAGGTAGCTCGCGGCCTTGACCAGATCACCTTGACGGTACAACACCCAACCCATGCTATCGAGCACTGCCGGACTGTCGGGACGCAGCTTCAGCGCCCGCGAGATGTAGGCGAAGGCCTCATCGAGACGCTCATTACGGTCGGCCAGCGTGTAGCCCAGCGCATTGAGGGCATCTGCGTAGTCCGGGTCTTCTTCGAGCAGGCGCCGAAGGTCGCGCTCCATCCAGCCAAAATCGCCGAGTTCGACAACAAACAGGGCGCGGTTGTAGAGCAGATCCTGACTATTGGGAAATGCCGCGATGGCCGCCTCGTACAACGCCAGGGCATCGTCTGGATCGCCGTACTCTTGGACGATCTGGGTCTCCGCGACGTAGAGGTCTGCCGCACGGCCGGGGTTGGCGATGCGTGCCCGCTGCAGGGTATCGCGCGCCTCGGCCAGACGCCCGGTCCGCCCCAGAATCTGCGCCGTACGCATGACCGCGTCGATCTTCAGCTCCGTGCCGCCGACAGAGCGGAATAAACCGATTGCCAGATCGTCGTTGCCGTTTTCCTCTTCGACCTGAGCGAGGTAGTAGCTGGCCTCATCACGCCGATCCGGTACGCCGCGCAATTCCTGCCAGAGTGGGCGCGCCTCGTCCCAGTTTTCCTGCTGGGTCGCGAGCATGGCGTATCCAAAGGCGATCTCGTCATCATCCGGCGTCAACCGGTGCAGTTCGCGAAACTGTTCCAGCGCCGCGGGATAATCGGCGAGGTCCACCAGCAGCCGCGAGTAAGTGGTGCGCAGCAGCACGCTGTCGGGATAGAGACGTACGCCTTCATTTAGCAGTGTCCGCGCCTGCTCGCGCTGATTCTGTGCCACCAGTACTCGGGAAAGCAGCACCCGCGGCTGTTCCCACGCGGGATCCTCGGTAATCACCGCGCGCAGGCGCGCCTCGGCCTCGGCAAATCGCTGATGCGCGGTTTCCATTACCGCCAGGGCGTACAAAGAGCGCACATCGTCCGGATGCCGTTCGTGCAGTCCCTGCATCAGCTGTTCGGCCCCAGCGCGATCGGGCTCGGCGCTGAGCACACCGGCCGCCTGCAGGAAGCCGTCGAGGTCGCGTGCGTCAGCGATCTTCACCAGGGCATCCAACTGCTCTCCGGCCGCGTCGATCTGCTGGTTGCGCAGAAACAGCACAGCTGCGAGCTGGCGCGCCGTGACGTCGTTCGGCGCGAATTCGACCCATCGTCGCACCGCGGCTAGGCCGGCTGGATAGTCTTTGAGATGCAGCGCGATCCGCGTGGCTCTTTCGGCTGCGTAGGCATCCTGCGCCAAGATCGCGGCATGCTGATAGTGGCTCTGCGCCAACCGTAGGTCACCACGATTGGCGCCTATCTCGCCCACCAGGTAGCTGTAGATCAAGTCCTCATCCAGCTCGCGCGCGACGGGTTCCGGCTCGGGAAACGGCAGCACCATGGGAACCGGCGTCTCGGCAGCGCTGTCGCTTGCCGCCGCCGGTGGCTTCTGCTGTAGGGTTGTGCAGGCCTGGGTGGCAAACAGCAGGACAAGCCCCAAGCCTAAGACGAGTACTCTCACCATGCCTAGATTAGTCGATTGACGCGCCGGCGAAAACGCCTTGTCGCGCTTTCGTCCGAATCCGGGAGTGGCCCGCACACTTGCATTCAACCATTTGATATCTCAAAATTTCCCATCGGTCACTCAGCCACCAACACCAATATGCCCCCGCTAGTCATTGGTCTCAACCACACAACCGCTCCGGTCAGCATCCGCGAGCGTGTGACCTTTGGCCCGGATATCGTGGTTGGTGCGCTGCGCAGTCTGGCGGAGCTGCCAGGCATCGAGGAGGCGGTGATTCTCTCCACCTGCAACCGCACCGAGATCTACTGCAGCGCCAACGATGCGGTCGAAGATCCGCAGGAGTTGACCCGCGATTGGCTGGCCAGGTTCCACGGCCTGTCGGTGGAGGATATCGCACCTTTTCTTTACCACCGCGAAGGCAGGAAGGTCGTGGCCCATCTGCTGTCGGTCTCCAGCGGTCTGGATTCCCTGGTGCTGGGCGAACCGCAGATCCTTGGCCAGGTGAAGAGCGCTTTTCAGACCGCAAACGAGGCGGGCCGCACCGGCAAGCTCCTGACCCGATTGTTTCAGCATGCCTTTGCGACCGCCAAGCAGGTGCGCACCGACACGGCGATTGGCGACAGTCCGGTGTCAGTCGCATTTGCCGCGGTCAGCCTGGCCCGCCAGATCTTCACTGATCTTTCGAAGCAGACTGCCATGCTGATCGGCGCTGGCGAGACGGTCGAACTCGCAGCGCGCCACCTGGTTCAAAACGGCATCGGCCGCATCATCGTCGCCAACCGCACGATTGCGCGTGCCGAGGAGCTGGCACTGCAGTTCGACGCCTATGCGATCAGTTTGACAGAGATCCCGTCACATCTGGCAGATGCGGACATCGTGGTTGCCTCAACCGCCAGCCCGATGCCCATTCTTGGCAAAGGCACGGTGGAGAGCGCGCTGAAACGGCGCCGCCACCGGCCGATCTTCATGGTCGATATCGCAGTACCACGGGATATCGAGGCCGAGATAGCCGATCTGGAAGACGTGTACCTCTACACCGTCGATGATCTCGAAGACGTCATACAGGATAACCTGCGCTCGCGCCAGGAGGCCGCTGAGCAGGCACGCGAGATCATCGCGTTTCAGGTCGACGAATTTCTTGCCTGGATGCGCTCGCTGGATGCAGTGGGTCTGATCCAGGATTACCGCCAGCAGGCCGGCGAGATCCGCGACGAAGTGCTGCTCAAGGCCCGACATATGCTCGAATGCGGTAAGCCTGCCGACGAGGCCCTGAATTACCTTGCCCAGACCCTGACCAACAAACTACTGCACACCCCGAGTGCGCAGTTGCGCGAGGCCGGCAGCAGCGGCCGGCGTGAGCTTCTCGAGGCCGCCAACGCCCTATTCCAGCTGGGTCACGGAAAATCGGGCAACGATTAGCCAGGACTGCGCGTCCACGCTCGCCGGTCCACCCGGTCGACCCACCCCGCATCGATGCCGCAAGGCCGCCGCCGCACAAACAATGAACCCCAGTATTCGCAGTAAGCTCGAACAGATCAGCGACCGTTACCAGGAGATTACCGCGCTGCTCGCCGACCCGGCGATCCAGGCCGATGCGAATAATTTTCGCGACCTGAGCCGCGAATACGCCCAGATCGAACCGCTTAGCCTGTGCTACCAACGCCATGTCACGGCTGAGGCCGAGTTGCACAGCGCCGAGGAGATGTTGGCGGATCCAGAGATGGCAGAACTCGCCGAGGACGCCTGCCGCGAGGCCCGCGCCACCTTGGGTGAACTCGAGCCTGAACTCCAGCGTCTGCTGCTGCCGCGCGATCCGCACGATGCACGCAATGTCTACCTCGAGGTGCGCGCCGGCACCGGGGGTGCGGAGGCGGCACTGTTCGCCGGTGACCTGTTGCGCATGTACCTGCGGTATGCGGAACAACGGCGCTGGAAGACCGAAATGGTGGCCGAGAGCCTCGGCGAACTCGGCGGCTACAAAGAGGTGGTGGTGCGCATCATCGGCCAGGAGGTCTACTCGCGGCTCAAGTTTGAATCCGGGGCACATCGGGTGCAGCGGGTACCGGAGACCGAGTCACAGGGGCGCATCCATACCTCGGCCTGTACCGTGGCCATCTTGCCGGAGGCCGAAAGCGTCGATGAGTTCGAGATCAACCCAAGCGATCTGCGTATCGATACCTACCGCTCATCCGGCGCCGGCGGTCAGCATGTCAATACCACGGATTCGGCGGTGCGCATCACCCACCTGCCGAGCGGCGTCGTGGTGGAGTGTCAGGACGAACGTTCTCAGCACAAAAACAAGGCGCGTGCCATGTCCCTACTGCAGGCACGGCTGCTCGCTGCGGCCCGTGAGAGCGCCGCTGCCAGCCAGGCCGAGGATCGCCGCCTCCAGGTCGGCAGCGGCGACCGCTCGGAGCGCATTCGAACCTACAACTTCCCGCAGAACCGTGTGACCGACCACCGCATCAATCTCACGCTGTATAAGCTCGACGAGATCGTGCAGGGTGCCCTGGATCAAGTCATCGACCCTCTGCAACGTGAGCATCAGGCCGGACAGCTGGCCGCCCTGTCGGCGGAATGAACACCATCCGTGCGCTACTCGCGGACGCGCGGCAGGTGTTGGCCGCTACTGCCGATACGCCGGCGCTGGAGTCTGAGATCCTGCTGGCGCATGTGCTCGGGCAGGATCGCAGCTGGCTGTACGCGCACCCGGAACACGCCCCCACCGCGGCCGAGATCACCGCCTTCACCAAACGGCTGGCGCGGCGCCGCGACGGGCATCCGATCGCCCACCTCACCGGCAGGCGCGAATTCTGGTCGCTCACACTCAGCGTCAGTCGCGACACCCTGATCCCGCGCCCCGAGACTGAGGGGCTGGTCGAGATTGCACTGGAGGTTACGCCGCCTGACGACGCAGATATCCTGGATCTCGGTACCGGCAGTGGCGCCATCGCCCTCGCTTTGGCCAATGAACGGCCGAACTGGCGTGTCCTGGGGGTTGATCGAGATGCCGCCGCGCTGGAGATCGCCCGCGCCAACGCCCGAGGACTGGGCCTGCCTAGCGTGGAGTTCGAACGTGGTGATTGGTTCTCGGCACTGCCCGCCGGCACATCCTTCGATCTGATCGTCTGCAATCCGCCCTACGTGGCGCAAGATGACCCGCATCTCGCACGCGGTGACGTCCGCTTCGAGCCTGTGCAGGCCCTGGTGGCCGGCGAAGACGGTCTCGATGACATACGCGCAATTATCGGTGCGGCACCAGGTTTTTTGCGTCCCGGCGGTTGGCTGTGGCTGGAACACGGCCGCGATCAGGGCAGCCGTGTGGTGGATCTGCTGCAGGGCCAAGGCTTTCAGCAGGTCGCGCTGCGCCGCGATCTGGCGGGCCAGGAACGCTATGCAGGAGGGCGCATGCCGGTGAGATTTCTCGGCTAGTCGCGCAATGATCGCCCTTGACCGGTAGGGTCTTTCGGCCCAGCATTGCCACTATGGACAACCAGGGCGACAGCCTGCAACGGCAACGCGAGATCGCGTTTTGCTCCCTGCACCCCGATGACAATCAGGCACGCTCGGCGGCCGACTTTCTGATTGCGATCGACGGGGTGCAGCGCGTCGACGTGATCGACGCCGCGAACCTGGTCGTCTGTTATCAGCTGCTGGTGATCTGCCTTGCAGATATCGAGGGGCTGTTACAGCAGCGCGGCTTTCATCTCGACAACCGACTCATGTACAAGATCCGGCGCGCGCTCTTTCACTATACCGAGGAGACCCAGCGGGCGAATCTGGGCTGCGCCCAGGGTGACGCAAACTGCACCCAAAAGGTCTTCGCCAATCGTTACCGCAAACGCGAACATGGCTGTCAGGACGATCGGCCAGAGCATTGGCGACGTTATCTCTAGGCGGAGTCGGCAGGATCTAGCCTGGAAATCCCACCGGCCGGCCACGCAGAATTACTTCACTTCCCCGATGGATGACGACGACCTGCTGCGTTACAGCCGCCAGATCATGCTCCCCGCGCTGGGCATCGAGGGCCAGCAGCGCTTGCGCGAGGGGAGCGCACTGATCGTCGGGCTGGGCGGTCTGGGTTCCCCGGCGGCAATGTATCTGACCGCGGCCGGCATCGGTACGCTGGCGCTAGCCGACGACGATCGGGTTGATCTGAGTAATCTGCAACGCCAAGTGCTGCATACCACACAGCGTATCGGCCTCGCCAAGACCGTCTCGGCCGAACAGGGGTTGCGCGCACTGAATCCCGCGCCGCGGCTTGTGCTACACGACACCCGGCTGCGCGACGCTGCACTACAGGCCGCCGTGGCCGACGCCGACGTCGTCCTCGATTGCAGCGACAACTTTGCCACCCGTTTCGCACTGAATCGGCTCTGCTACGCGCTCCACAAACCGCTGGTCTCGGGCGCGGCCATCCGTTGGGACGGCCAGATCACCGTCTTTGACGGCGGCCCCACCGGTCCCTGCTACCGCTGTCTCTACGATGAAGACGGCGAGGAGGAGCTGAGCTGCAGCGAAAACGGCGTCATCGCCCCGCTGGTCGGCATCATCGGCTCGATGCAGGCACTCGAGGCCATTAAGCTGCTGTGTGGTGTCGGCGAAGACCTGAGCGGTCGCGTGCTGATCCTCGACGCCCTGCGCATGCAATGGCGGGAGCTGCGGCTGCGGCCGGACCCGTCCTGTCCGGTGTGTGGCGGGAGATGATCGCGTGGCACCGCAGCTGCCGCGGATAGCCTCCCGGCAGATACAACGGCCCAAAACCTATGCCGAAAAAGCCCGTCCAACCCCTTGACCTCGACCGATTGCGGCGGGATATCGTGTTCAGCGACACCCTGCTTGGACATCCCTTGACCTTCCACACCACCTGGGGGCTGTTTTCGCCCAAGGCCATCGATGAAGGCACCCGGCTGCTGCTGGATCACCTGGAGGTACGGCCGGATGAGCGCGCCATTGACCTGGGCTGCGGCTACGGGCCGCTGGGGTTGGCGATTGCCAAGTCGGCGCCGCAGGGCCGCTGCCTGATGGTCGACAAGGACTTCGTCGCCGTCGACTATGCCAACAAAAATGCGAAAACGAACAACATTCCGAATGCGCATGCGATTCTCAGTGATGGTCTGCGCCATGTCCCCAGGCAGACTTTCACCCTCGCCGTGACCAACCTGCCGGCTAAGACCAGCAAGGAACACTACTATCTGTTTTTCAACGACGTTTATGAACATCTCGAGGCAGATGGCCAGTTCTATGTCGTGGTCATCAGCGGCCTGCGCCAGTTCATCGCGCGCGCCTTCGAACAGGTGTTCGGCAATCACCGCAAGCTAAAACAGGGCCGGCATTACACGGTGGCCATGGCGCAAAAGCGCATTACGCAGGACTAAAGATCAGATTGAGGTCTGCCGATAGGGTCGTCAGAAGTACCCTATTCTCGATCTTCAGAGGACAAACGATGAGCGCTGCTGCCGACAAACTGACCGTGGAAACGGCTGCGGAATATCTGCGCCTGGCCCTGCCGTTGATGTCGCAACAGCGCGTTTCGACCACACCCGAGAACTACGCGGTCTGGTACACCTATGTCGGTGGCGCGAACGCTGAACTCAACGCAGAGATCGACCGTCTGATTGCGGAGAAAAAGCCATTCACCGAGGCGGTGTGCGCCCGGCTGTACCAACAATTCGTGGCCGAGCACGAGGTCGGCAATATCGGACAGGTGCGCGAGCAGCTCAACAGGATCCTCGGCGAAGTCGGTGCGTCGCTCGATGAGGCCGGCAATGGCGCGCGCGCGTTCGAGGGCAAACTCGGCGGCCTGGTCGACGGCGTGGCGGAAAATAACGATCTGTCGGATATTCGTCAGATGCTCCAGACCCTGATTACCGAGACACGTAGCATGCAGGACGCTACACAAGGGATGCGCAGCCAGTTCGAGTTGAAATCGAAAGAGATCGAGGAACTCCACGAGCAACTGCAGCACGAACGCAAGCGCGCCAACACCGATCCACTGACCGGCCTTTACAACCGTTTCGCGCTGCTCGAAGAGCTAAACAGGGCCATTGCAGAGATGCCGAGTGACGCGCCACCCTCGGTGGTGATGCTGGACATCGACCATTTCAAATCGGTCAATGACACCCACGGTCATCTGATCGGCGATCGCGTCATTCGCTTTGTGGCCCAGGTGATGGAGAAGAACATCAAGGGCAAGGACAGCGCTGCGCGTTACGGGGGCGAGGAATTCACCGTGCTGCTGCCTGAGACACCGGGCGGCGGCGCCCGGTCCGTGGCCGAATCAATCCGCAAGGCGGTCGAGAGCGCCCAACTGGTGCGCGCAGACAACAAAAAGCCCTTGGGGCAGATCACCATCTCCGCCGGTATCGCGACGTTTCAGGCCGGCGAGGATGTCATGGAATTCGTCAATCGCGCCGATCAGGCCCTTTACCGTTCGAAGAGAGAGGGCCGCAACCGGGTCAGTGTCGCCTGATTTCAGGCCAGACCGCGCGCCAGCCACGGCCCGATCGCACGACTTAGCCCTACCGGCAGGCGTTTCCAGGTATTGATGAAGTGGCGATATCTGGGATTGTTCGGATTCAGATCCGGCATCTCGGTCGCCTTCACCAGAAAATACTCGTAGCACAGGGGTTCGGGCGCAAAGCCCCAGTGCTTCTTGAAACGAAAAGATCCAGTGTCAACTTTGCTGCGGCCGAAATCGAATACGCGACAGCCACGCTCGACGGCACGCCGCATCACTTCCCAGTACATGAAGTCGTTGGCCGCGAGGTCGCGCGCCGCGGCGATGCCGCCCCCATAGAAAGGCATCACTTGATCGCGGAAGTAGTAGTTCATCACCGACGCCACTAGCCGGCCTTCGTGGCGAATAGTGACCACGTCGACGTCCTCTCCGAACTCGGCGCGGATAGCGCGAAAATGCGCCTTATCGAACACCGGCGTCCCCAGGTTGCGTACGCTCTCGGAATACGCCAGATAGAGGTTGTCGATGCCCTCGTCCAACTCGCTGGTCAACCCCGCCTTGATGCCCTTGCGTACCATCGCCCGTTGTTTGCGCGGAATGGCGCTCATATTCGCCTCGTGATCTTCGCTCAGGGCGCGTCGGAACGTGACATAGAGGTTATCTTTGCGCAGCCAGTCTTCGCGAACCGGTTGCTCGTTGCGCACCTCGAGATGATCGACACCGAGTGTCTGTGCGAGGCGCATCGCATGTGCCTCGAGCGCCTCCCTGATGGCGTCGTCGTCGGCAAGGGCACCGCCGTAAACACAAAACGGCACCGAGATCAGAGAGTGACCAAACAGCAAGTGCTTGACTTGACCAAGCGGCAAGAGGCCGCACAGGACGCCGTCGCGCAGCGCCATCAGGTAGTGGCCGGGATGCCGATAGGTGGATTCGATCAGGCGCTTCCACCCATAGCGGTGAAAGAACGTGCCCCGCGGATGTGCCAGCACATAGGCGTCCCAGACCCCGGCGTCCGCCTCATTTGCCATTCGGATCTGCACGTCGTTCACCAACAATCACCTACAGTGCCAACAAGAAAAACCGAGGGTATGCGTCACGCGGCGCCAGGCGCCTTGTGATCGACCCAGACGCACGACGGGCAATACGCTATATCGGCATTTGCAGTAGCGGGCTAAGCCTCCAGCTTTTTGCGCAATAGCGCATTGACCTGCTGCGGGTTCGCCTTGCCCTGCGATTTCTTCATGATCTGGCCGACGAAAAACCCGAGCATCTTGGGTTGCTTCGATGCGTCGGCATTGCGGTAATTCTCGACCTGCTCAGCATTTACCGCCAGCACCTCATCGACCAGTGCCTCGATGGCACCACTATCGGTGATCTGCCTGAGACCCCTCGCCTCGATGATCGCATCGGCATCACCCTCACCGGCCCAGATTGCGGCCAGTACGCCTTTCGCGATCTTGCTGGAGATGGTGTTGTCCTTGATGCGCGCGACCAGTCCACCCAGCGTGGCGGCAGCTACCGGGCTCTCGCCGATATCCAGCCCCTGTTTATTGAGCGCCGCGGCCAATTCACCCATAACCCAGTTGGCAGCCAGTTTCGCATCGCCCCCGGCAGCCGCCGCGGTCTCGTAGTAGTCTGCCTGTGCCCGGGTGCTGGTCAGCACATCGGCATCGTAGGCCGACAGCCCGTAGTCTGCCTCGAAGCGCGCTCGCCGGGCGTCCGGCAGTTCGGGCATTTCGGCGACCACCTCGGCGATAGACGCTGCATCGATCTGCAGCGGCAACAGGTCCGGATCGGGAAAGTAACGATAATCGTTGGCCTCTTCCTTGCTGCGCATGGACCGGGTCTCATCCTTGTCCGCATCGTACAGACGGGTCTCCTGGACGACCCGGCCACCGTCCTCTAATACCTCAATCTGCCGCCCGACCTCATAATTTATGGCCTTTTCGAGAAAGCGGAAGGAATTGATGTTCTTGAGTTCGGCGCGCGTACCCAGCTCGGCCTGGCCCTGCGGGCGTATCGAGACATTGGCGTCCATGCGGAACGAGCCTTCCTGCATATTGCCGTCGCAGATCCCGATGTAGGTCACGATCTGATGTATCTTTTTGGCGTAGGCAACGGCCTCCTTGGCCGAGCGCATGTCCGGCTCGGAGACAATCTCGAGCAGCGGGGTGCCAGCACGGTTGAGATCGATGCCGGTCATGCCGTGGAAGTCCTCATGCAGCGACTTGCCTGCATCTTCTTCGAGGTGCGCACGCGTCACCCCAACCACCTTGCCCGAACCGTTTTCCTGCATGACCTCGACGCTCCCCTCGCCGACCACCGGCAGCTCGTACTGGCTGATCTGATAACCCTTGGGGAGGTCGGGATAGAAATAGTTCTTGCGGGCAAACACCGAGCGCTCGGCGACCTGCGCGCCGATCGCTTTGCCAAAGCGCACTGCCATACGCACCGCCTCGCGATTCAATACCGGCAGCACACCCGGCATGCCCAGGTCGATCAACGAGGCCTGGGTGTTCGGTTCGGCGCCGAATTCGGTCGAGGATGCCGAAAATATCTTCGCCTTTGTCGCGAGCTGGGTGTGGATCTCGAGACCGATGACGGTTTCCCATTGCATGCTTTGTCATCCAAGAAGTTGTTCGTTGATCAAAAAATGCCGCGGATCGCATCCGAGGAAGATCCATAGGCCCTCGCCCGCGGGCCCTAACGCCTCACGCCCGCCGACCTAGCCCGGCGCCGATTTAGAAGCCCGCAGGGCGCTGCCGGTGCCAGTCGGTCGCCAGTTGCAGTTGGTGTGCCACATTCAACAGGCGCGCCTCGTCGAAATAGCTGCCGATCAGCTGCAGGCCCACCGGCATGCCATCGCTGGCCGGGGCCGGGATCGACATACCCGGCAGGCCGGCCAAGTTGACCGCGATAGTGTAGATGTCTTGTAGGTACATCGACACCGGATCGTCCGCCTTCTCACCGAGACGGAACGCCGTGCCCGGTGCGGTCGGACCGACGATCACATCGCATTTTTCGAACGCCTGGCGGAAGTCGTCCGCGATCAGCTGACGCACCTTCTGTGCCTTCAGGTAATAGGCATCATAGTAACCTGCCGACAGAGCGTAGGTTCCAATCATGATCCGGCGCTTTACCTCGGCACCAAAGCCCTCCGAGCGCGAACGCTTGTAAAGATCCTCGAGGTCTTTCGGATCCTCGCAACGGTGGCCATAGCGCACCCCGTCGAAGCGCGCCAGATTAGAGGAACATTCGGCCGGTGCGACAACGTAGTAAGCAGGCACCGAGAGCCCCGCATTCGGCAGGCTGATCTCGACCATCTCGGCACCGAGCCGCTTGAGTTCCTCTACCGCGGCCAGCACCGAGGCGCCGACGCCCGCATCCAGGCCGTCGCCCATGAATTCTCTGACGACGCCGATCCTGACGCCCCGGATATCGTTGCCGAGCGCGCCGGCGTAGTCGTCTACCGGCCGCTGCGCGGACGTCGAATCGCGTTCGTCGAAACCCGCTATGCCGGCCAGCATGAAGGCCACATCTTCGGCACTGCGGGCCATCGGACCGGCCTGATCGAGCGATGAGGCGAAGGCGACCATGCCCCAGCGCGAGCAGCGCCCATAGGTTGGCTTCAGACCCGTGATGCCGGTCAATGCGGCGGGTTGGCGGATGGACCCGCCGGTATCGGTGCCGGTCGCCGCCACGCACAATCGCGCCGCAACGGCCGCCGCCGAGCCGCCGGATGAGCCGCCTGGGACGGTCCCGGTGTCCCATGGATTACGCACCGGGCCGAAATAGCTGGTCTCGTTCGAGGAGCCCATCGCGAACTCGTCCATGTTCGTCTTCCCCAGCATCACAGTGCCCGCCTGCTGCAGCTTGCCGACCACGGTCGCGTCATAGGGAGACATGAAGTTCTCCAGCATGCGGGAACCGCAGCTGGTGCGCACATCCAGAGTGCAGAAGATATCCTTGTGGGCGATCGGGACGCCCGTCAGCGGCCCAGCCTGGCCAGCAGCGATGCGCTCATCCGCCGTCTTGGCCTGGGCGAGCGCGGTCTCCTCCGTGACCGTGATGAAGCAGTTCAATGCCGCATCGTGCGCCCGAATGCGCTCCAGCATATGCGTCGTCAGCTCGGTGCTGGACACCTCGCCGGCGCCCAGGCGCCTGCTCAGCTGGGCGATGGATTGTTCATGCAGTTCCAAGGCTCAATCCTGATCGGTCCTGAGTGCGGAGGGTCGCATCTGTGAGTTCGGCATTCTCACTCGATCACCTTGGGCACCAGGAAAAGGCCGTTCTCCACGGCAGGCGCGCCTGCCTGATAGCGCTCGCGTGCGATGGGCTCGGTGACCAGATCCTCGCGCAGGCGCTGTGCCATCTCGAGCGGATGGGCCATCGGCGTTACCTGCCCTGTGTCGACCGCATCCATCTCCGCGACGAGGTCGAGGATCTTCGATAGTTCTGCGCCGAGCGCCTCGAGCTGCTGCGGCTCTACCGCCAGGCGGGCCAGATGGGCTATCTTCGCCACTTCATCAGAGGTCAGAGACATCGCTTTGGGAGCCTTGGGTTGTCGCGCTTACAAGGCGGCGAAATTACCACAATCCGATGCAGCCCCGAAAGCGAATACCCCGCCGAGCGCTTGCCGAACTCCGGGGCCGTTGCTAGATTACGCGTCTCTTCGGGCTATGGGCGCCCGGCTTTTCGCGTAATCGTCACCGGCAGAGGCGCTATTGGGCAGCGTTCGGTCGGCCACCGGAAAACACAGCATGTTCCTTCGTCGTATCCGTGGACTCTTCTCCAACGACCTCTCGATCGATCTCGGCACCGCGAACACACTGATCTACGCCCGCGACCAGGGCATCGTGCTCAACGAACCCTCCGTGGTCGCGATTCGCCAGGACCGCGGTCCCGGCGGTCCGAAATCGGTGGCTGCCGTCGGGGAAGACGCGAAAAAGATGCTAGGCCGCACGCCGGCCAACATCACCGCCATTCGACCGATGAAGGAGGGCGTAATCGCAGACTTCACGGTCACCGAGAAGATGCTGCAGTACTTCATCCACAAGGTGCATGAATCGCGCCTGATCAGGCCAAGCCCGCGCGTCCTGGTTTGTGTGCCCTGCGGTTCGACCCAGGTCGAGCGCCGCGCGATAAAGGAGTCGGCCGCCGGCGCCGGCGCACGCGAGGTCTACCTGATCGAAGAGGCGATGTCTGCGGCTATCGGCGCCGGGCTGCCGGTCGATGAGGCACGCGGCTCGATGGTGCTGGATGTCGGAGGCGGCACCTCCGAGGTTGCAATCATTTCGCTGAATGGCATCGTCTACTCCAACTCGGTTCGTATCGGCGGCGATAAATTCGACGAGGCAATCATCAATTACGTGCGCCGCAATTACGGCACGCTGATCGGCGAGGCAACTGCCGAGCGGATCAAGAAGGATATCGGCTCGGCCTATCCCGGCAACGAGGTCCGCGAACTCGAGGTCAAGGGCCGCAATTTAGCGGAGGGCGTGCCGCGCAGCTTTACCCTGAGCTCAAATGAGATCCTCGAGGCCCTGCAGGAGCCGCTGACCGGAATCGTCGATGCGGTAAAAAAGGCCCTCGAACAGACGCCACCGGAGCTCGGCGCTGACGTCGCAGAGCGCGGCATCGTGCTGACCGGCGGCGGCGCCCTACTCAAGGACCTGGATCGTCTAATGGAGGAGGAAACCGGGCTGCCCGTGATTATCGCCGAAGACCCCTTGACCTGTGTGGCGCGCGGCGGCGGTCGCGCGCTCGAACTGATGGATGAGCGTGGAGGCGAGATCTTCACGGTCGAATAGCGTTGCGGACGCGGTGCTTCGACCGAGCGTCGCGCGTGGCTTATCGCAAGAACGGAGAGCCTTACCATCAAGCCGATCTTTGCACAGGGCCCATCGCAAGCCACCCGCTTGGTGGTCGCCGTCATTCTGTCTCTGGGCCTGCTGGTGCTCGACCATCGTTATCACCACCTGCAGCAGCTGCGCAACGCACTCGCGTTTCTGACCTATCCGCTGCATTACCTGGCCGATCTGCCATTCACCGCCTCACGCTGGCTGGGCGAGACGACCAGCGACCGCGACGTGCTGCTGGAACAGAATCGGGAACTGCGCAACCAAAATCTGCGTCTGCGGGGGGAACTCCAGAAATACGAATCGCTGCAGGCGGAGAACCTGCGCCTGCGAGACCTCGTCGATTCTTCGTTCAAGGTCGGCGACCGGGTGCTGGTCGCGGAGCTCTCTTCGGTCGACCTCGATCCCTACAAACAACAGGTCGTTATCAACAAGGGCGCAGCATCGGGCGCCTATGAGGGACAACCGGTGTTGGATGCGCATGCGGTGATGGGCCAGGTGATCGGCGTGACGCCATTCTCTTCGACCGTGCTGCTGATCACCGACATCAGCCATGCACTGCCGGTGCAGGTACTACGCAGCGGCCTGCGCACCATCGCTGTGGGTACTGGGCGCATTGACGCACTGGCACTCCCCTACCTTCCCACCAACTCCGACATCGCGGAGGGCGATCTGTTGGTGACATCGGGACTCGGCGGCAAGTTTCCACCCGGCTATCCGGTGGCCACAGTGACGCGAGTCGACCGCTCCCCGGACGCGCCTTTTTCGTCTGTCGTCGCAGAGCCGCGCGCACACCTCGACCGCAGTCGCGAGGTCCTACTGGTCTGGACGGTGCCGAATCAGCTCCCCATGCTACCGGGCGCAGCCGGGGCGGAAACACCCGATGCCGGCGCGGATGCGCCCACGCCGGCGGCCGATGAATCCCTCGGCGCAGACCGGCCGGAGCCGGCCACATGAGCGCAGACGGACACGGGCGTCTAGTCATACTGATCTCCCTGTGTATCGCGATGCTGCTGACCATTTTGCCGATGCCAGAGTGGGCACGCCCGTTTCGTCCACAGTGGGTCACCCTGGTATTGCTGTATTGGGCGATTGCGCTGCCGCATCGGATCGGCGTCGGCAGCGGATTCTTGGTCGGCATCGTGCTCGATGTGCTGACCGGCACGCTGCTGGGGCAGCATGCGCTCGGACTGTCGGTCGTGGCCTTCATCGCCATTCAGCTGCATCAGCGAATC
Organism: Chromatiaceae bacterium; assembly: GCA_024639005.1. Lineage (GTDB taxonomy): Bacteria > Pseudomonadota > Gammaproteobacteria > Chromatiales > Chromatiaceae > Thiosocius. Next base: position 78,239 of record JAHEJD010000004.1, read on the forward strand.
CGCGTGTTTCCTTTTTGGCAGCAATCACTCGGCATACTGGTGCTGCTTGTCATCGAGCGTCTGCTGGCGCTATGGATAACAGGCGCGACCCGCGGCGAGACCCCAGGGCTCGTTTACTGGACAGTGCCACTGATCGGCGCGCTGCTTTGGCCATGGATTTTTGTCACACTGCGCTCAATCCGCCGCCAATTCGAGGTCAGCTGACCGCAGCATGCAGCTCAAGGACAACATCCGCGAGAGCCAGGCCTTTCTGACCCGCACCATCGTGGCGGGCATGTTGGTGCTGGCGACCATGTTGCTGCTCGTCTCGCGCATGGTGCAGCTGCAGGTCGTCGATCATGAACACTTCACGACGCTATCACGCGAGAATCGCGTCAAGCTGGTGCCGCTGCCACCGACCCGAGGCCTGATCTACGACCGCAATGGGGTGCTGCTGGCTCGGAATCGTCCGGCGTACAGCCTGGAGATCACGCCCGAGCAGGTGGGGGACCTGCAGGGCACCCTGAACGAGCTGGCCAAGGTAATCGAGATCGATGGGGAGGACCTGGAGCGCTTCTGGCAGCTAAAGAAACGCAAACGTCGTTTCGACAGCGTGCCCATCCGGATCGATCTGAGCCAGGATGAGACCGCACAGTTCGCGGTCCATCGCCATCGCTTCCCCGGGGTGGACATCAAGGCACAGCTTTTGCGTCACTACCCACACGACGTCAAGACCAACCATGTGCTGGGCTATGTCGGCCGCGTAAGCCAGGCAGATCTGGAGCAAATCGACGCCTCGAATTACGCGGGGACCAGCCACATCGGCAAGAACGGCGTCGAAAAGACCTACGAATCGGCACTGCACGGGGTCGTCGGCCTGGAGCAGGTCGAGGTCAATGCCGCCGGCCGCCGGGTACGCACGCTGGAACAGAGCGCCCCGGAGCCTGGCGTCGACGTCCATCTTCACCTGGACATTGGCCTCCAGGAGGTGGCCATGCAGGCATTCGGCGACAACAACGGCGCCGCTGTCGCCATCAACCCGCAGAACGGCGGTGTTCTGGCCTTCGTCAGCCAGCCCGGTTACGACCCCAACCAGTTCGTCGAAGGCATCAGCACGAAAAACTACAGGGCGCTGCAACAGGACGAGGATCGCCCGCTGTACAATCGTGCACTCCGTGGTCAGTATCCGCCAGGGTCGACCGTTAAGCCCTTTATGGGACTGGCCGGATTGGAGCGCGGGGCCATCACCTACGACAGCAGTATCTACTGCCCCGGCTTCTACCAGTTGCCGGGCAATGTCCACCGCTATCGGGACTGGAAGAAGGGCGGCCATGGCTCCATGGATGTGGAGTCGGCGATCGTCCAGTCTTGTGACGTCTACTTCTACAGACTCGCCCATGATCTTGGCATCGACCAGCTGCACGACTACCTGTCGCAGTTTGGCTTCGGCGATCGCACCGGCATCGACCTGACCGGAGAGTCGACCGGTTTGCTGCCATCGCGCGACTGGAAACGCCGTGCGCGGCGTCAGCCCTGGTATCCGGGCGAGACCCTCATCATGGGGATCGGCCAGGGCTATTATCTGACCACGCCTTTGCAGTTGGCCGCAGCGACCGCAGCAATCGCCAATAACGGAACCTTTTTTACACCCCACGTCGTCGACTACCTACACGACCGCGACCGCGGCGAGATCAACCCGATCCCGCCACACGCCAAGTTAGTTCCGATCGGTGCGCAGCAGAATTGGGAGGATGTACGCAATGCCATGCGCGATGTGGTCGAGAGCGCGCGTGGCACGGCCAAGCGCATTCGCAGCGATCGTTACCAGATCGCCGGCAAGACCGGCACGGCCCAGGTCTTCACTGTTGCCCAGGACGCCGAGTACGAGGAAGACGAAATAGACAAGAAGCTCCGCGATCATGCGCTGTTCGTCGCCTACGCCCCGGTCGAGGATCCACAGATCGCGGTCGCGGTCGTGGTTGAGAACGGCGGCCATGGGGGCGCCGTCGCTGCACCGATTGCGCGCCAGATCATGGATGCCTACCTGCTCAGAGAGGACGCCGGACCTTGAGTTATGTGCCGCGGCAACTGGGGGATCTGACGCCGTCCAATCCCGCCCGACGCCAGGGTCTTCTGGCAGTCTTTCATATCGACCTGCCTTTGCTCGCCGGCGTCTTGATGCTGAGTGGATTCGGTCTGATCGTGCTGTATTCGGCCTCGGGTGAGAATCTCGCCCAGGTGCAGCGCCAGGCGATTCGCATCGTATTGGCCCTGGCGATCATGCTGGCTGTTGCACAGATCAACCCGTCCACGTTGCGGCGATGGAGCCCCTGGCTTTATACCCTTGGCGTGCTGATGCTGATTGCCGTATTGACATTCGGCGAGGTCGGGAAGGGCGCTCAGCGCTGGCTCGACCTCGGAGTCGTTCGCTTCCAGCCGTCGGAGATGGTCAAACTGGCGGTGCCGCTGATGATCGCCTGGTATCTGGCCGAGAAACGCCTGCCACCGAGTTGGCAGCGCCTCGCGTTCGCTGCGCTGCTGACGGTGGCGCCGGTGCTGCTGATCGCCAAACAACCGGATCTCGGCACCGCGTTACTGGTCGGTTGCGCGGGGATTCTTGTGTTATTTTTTGCCGGCATCAGCTGGCGGCTGATCGGCGGTCTGATCGTTGCCCTCGCGGGCGCGGCACCGGTAGCCTGGTACCTGATGCGCGATTACCAGCGCCAGCGTGTGCTGACCTTTCTCGATCCGGAGAAAGACCCGTTGGGTGCCGGTTATCACATCATCCAGTCGAAGATCGCGATCGGTTCAGGCGGAATCTACGGTAAAGGATGGCTCAACGGCACTCAGTCGCAGCTGGACTTTCTCCCGGAACGCCACACGGATTTTATTTTTGCGGTACTGTCGGAGGAATTCGGCCTTGTCGGCGTGTTGGTACTGCTGTCCCTCTACCTGTTCGTGATCGCTCGCGGCCTGTATATTGCCACGCGGGCCCAGGAGACCTTCGCCCGTCTGCTGGCAGGCTCCCTGACACTGGTTTTCTTCGTCTACCTGTTCGTCAACACGGGAATGGTCAGCGGCCTGTTGCCCGTAGTCGGCGTACCGCTCCCTCTGGTAAGTTACGGCGGGACTTCGCTGGTGACCCTGATGGCCGGCTTCGGTATCCTGATGTCCATTCATACTCATCGCAGGTTGCTGCCCACCTGACTATGCGAAACATAATGTTGTCCGCGCTGTTGTTGCTCCTCGCCGCCAGCGCCAGCGCCAAGACCCCTGACCAGCTGCGTGCCGAGTTCATCGACCAGATGGTCGAGCGCTACGGCTTCTCGAAACGCGAGGTCACCCGTTCGCTCTATCAGGCAGAGCTGCGCCGGCCGATACTCGAGGCCATCGCACGACCGGCCGAGAAGACCCTCAACTGGAGCGAATACCGGGAAATCTTCGTCACACCGTCACGCATAGGCGGTGGCGTAGAGTTCTGGCGGCGCCATGCCGACACCCTGGCACGCGCCGAACGCGAGTATGGTGTCCCAGCGCAGATCATTGTCGCGATTCTGGGTGTAGAGACCCGATATGGCGCCAATACCGGCGGCTATCGCGTTCTGGACGCACTGCACACCCTGGGTTTCCACTATCCTCGGCGCGGAAAATTCTTTCGCGAACAACTCAGCCACTTCCTGCGTTTCGCCCGCGAGGAGAAGCTCGCGCCGACGAAGCCGACGGGCTCCTACGCGGGGGCAATGGGCGTGCCGCAATTCATGCCGGACAGTTTCAGGATCTACGCGGTGGATTTCGACGGTGACGGTCAGCGCGACATCTGGCAGAACATCGACGACGTCATCGGCAGCGTAGCCAATTATTTCGTCGAGAAGGGCAAGTGGCAACCGGGGGAGCCTGTGGCGGGACCTGCGCAAGGCGTCACTGCGGAACACCAGGCGCTGGTCGATGCCGGGTCTAAACCCAGCCTGAATGTCGACCAGGTGGTGTCGGCCGGCATCGAGTTCGGCCCGCACCCAACGAGCGGGGGCAAAGTCAGCCTGATGGAGTTCGAGACCCATGACGGCAAGGAGTATTGGGTTGGCTTGGACAATTTCTACGCCATCATGCGATACAATCCGCGCACCAAATATGCCATGGCCGTTTTCCAACTGAGCGAGGCGATCCGTGAACGCTATGCACAAGCGGGCGCCGTACCAAGCGCCGGGTAACGCATGAGTCGACCCATGCCACGCAGACTCCCGGGTTGTCCGCCGCGGTTACGGCATCTGCTCAGGACTACCGTTCTCGGCCTCACGCTGGCCGGCTGTGGCACGCAGATCACCGGGCCGACGGATGAGCGAGACGGCCCAGGCGAACATCGCGACGTTAGTCATGTGCCCGACGCGGTACCCAGGGTCGAACCACGCAGCCGCGGCGGCAACCCGAGCACCTATAAGGTGCTGGGAAAGCGCTATTACACTTTGCAGCACAATAAAGGCTTCGTAGAGCGCGGCATAGCCTCGTGGTACGGCCGCAAGTTTCACGGGCGAACCACCTCCAACGGCGAGACCTACGACATGTATCGCATGTCGGCCGCGCACAAGCGCCTGCCTATACCGACCTATCTCGAGGTAACGAACCTGGAGAACGGCCGGCGTGTCGTCGTCAGGGTGAACGATCGTGGCCCCTTCCACGAAAACCGCGTCATCGACCTGTCGTACGCTGCCGCGTCTCGCATCGGCATGCTGGACAAAGGGACTGCCCTGGTAGAAATCCGCGCCATCGATCCGCGAGCGCCGCAACCGGCAAAGATGACGCGCGTCGCCAAGACGCCCGGCCAAGGGCAAGAGGCGGCGCCACAGGCCAGAGTGCCACGGATTTTTCTTCAGGCCGGCGCCTTCAGCGACACCGGAAATGCCGAGCGCTTGCGCAGGCGCCTGGAGGGCGGACTCTCGCGCCGGGTGCGCGTAACCCCGGCCGCGTCGGCCAATGGCCCAGTGCATCGGGTGCAGGTTGGTCCATTGGCATCGGTCGAGATGGCCGATCAGGTGACGGCTCAAATGCATCAGCTAGGCGTCTCCGAACCCCTAGTGGTAATTGACTAGATTTGGCTCCCTCGACGGAATGTCACGCTGACTAAGGCCTTGCTCACAAGGTAAACTCTGGCTTTCTGGTCCGGTCACGTCTGGAAAGCGTGCGTGGATCGTCAGCGACAATGCGGTAAAGCGCATCGGCCCATCGTATCCTTGCCGATTAAATCCGGCAGACCGTCAATAGGAACGTAGTATCGTGCAGCTATCAGTCTTAGCCCTTGCCTCGTTTATCCTGGTCGCGCCGCTACTTGGCCGCGCCAACAACGCGGTACCCGCGCCACCGTCGGTCTCCGCCACCGGTTACCTGCTGATCGACACCGATAGCGATACGGTGCTCGCGGCTCGAGACGCTGAGCAGCGTCTCGAGCCCGCAAGTCTGACCAAGATCATGACCGCCTACGTGGTGTTCCGCGAACTGCAAGGCGGCTCGATAAAACTGTCCGACCAGGTGTTGGTCAGTGAAAAGGCCTGGAAGACGCCGGGATCGCGGATGTTCATCGAAGTCAACACGCGCGTCTCAGTGGAAGATCTGCTTAAGGGTATGGTGGTCCAGTCAGGTAACGATGCTAGCGTGGCACTGGCAGAACACGTCGCCGGCAGCGAGGAGGCGTTCGCCAATCTGATGAACGACCATTCGCAGCGACTCGGCATGTTCGACACCCACTTCGTCAATGCTACGGGCCTGCCCGATCCGGAGCACTACACTACACCGCGCGACATCACCGTAGTCAGCGAGGCGATGATCCGCGAGTTTCCAGAGCCGTATAGGCTGTATTCGGTGCGTGAATTCACCTACAACGACATACGCCAGAAGAACCGCAACGAGCTGCTGTGGCGCGATACGAACGTTGACGGCATCAAGACCGGCCACACTTCTGCCGCGGGCTACTGTCTGGTGGCCTCGGCACAACGCGATGGCATGCGCCTGATCTCTGTCGTCATGGGGACCGACAGTGAGAAGTCGCGGGCGCGCGAAAGTCTGGCGTTGCTCAACTATGGCTTTCGCTTCTTCGAGACCCACCGCTTGTATGGAGCAGACGACCGCCTGACCCGCGCGCGCGTGTGGATGGGGGATCGGGAACAGGTGGCGCTGGGTCTCGAAAGGGACCTGTTCGTCACTATCCCGCGGCGGCAGTACGACAATCTGGAGGCGCGAACCGAGATCGACCCGCAGCTGCAAGCGCCTTTGAGCAAAGGGCAAAAGGTCGGTGAGGTGGTCGTCGAACTCAACGGCGAGGTCATCAAGCGCGAGCCGCTGGTCGCGCTGGAGAATATCCCGGAAGGTGGGATCTGGCGCACTGTCGTCGATACCGTGTTAATAATGCTGGAGTGACAGGCCACTATCGCCCGGTCGTTTCGCCGGGCAGATCACGCCATAAAGAGGCCATCGGATGAGACCTGACATATGAGCGAATCGCTGCTGGCCTACCTGAACGGCGAGTATCTGCCCCGCAGCGAAGCCTGTTTGCCCATCACTGATCGTGGCCTGCTGTTTGGCGATAGCGTTTACGAGGTCATACCGGCCTATGGCGGGCTGCCATTTCGTGTCAGCCATCATCTGCGGCGCCTTGATCGCAGCCTCGCCGCGATACACATGCGCAACCCGCTCGACCATGCACAGTGGCAAGCCGTGTTGGAACGACTGGCGGCACAGCTGCCGGGCCAGGATCAATCCATCTACCTGCAGGTAACTCGCGGCGCCTATCCAATACGCAACCACGTGATACCGCAGCAGGTAAAGCCGAACGTCATCGCATTCACCAGCGTCAACCCACCCCGAAATCCGGACAACGCGCGGCGCGGCATCAAGGCGATCACGCTGCCTGACAACCGCTGGCATCGCTGCGACATCAAGGCCACCACGCTACTCGCCAATGTGCTCGCGCGCGCACAGGCCACTGAGGAGGGGGCCGATGAGGCCATTCTGATTCGCGATGGTGCGGCCATGGAAGGCAGTGCGAGTAACCTGTTTATCGTCAGCAACGGCCTGCTGCTGACGCCGCCCGACAGCGAAGATCTCCTGCCGGGCATCACCCGTGACCTGGTGCTGGAGTTGGCACGTGAGGCCGGCGCTCCCTACGCTCAGGCATCGATCCACCACAGCGACCTCGAAACGGCCGAAGAGGTCTGGTTAACCAGCTCGACACGCGAGATTTCGGCAGTCGTCGAACTCGATGGGCGGCCGGTCGGTAAGGGCGTGCCCGGCGAGCACTGGTACCGCATGGACGCGCTATTTCAGGCCTGCAAGGAACGTCTGCGCCTAGGGAGCGAATGCCGTGACAACTGAGGAACCACAAGGATTTCAGTTTCCGTGCGAATACGAGATCAAGGCCATGGGTATCGACGACGGCGGCTTTCACGAACTGGTCCTCGAGGTGATCCGCCGACACTGTGACACCCTGCGCGAGGAGAGTCTGCGTGGGCGCCCCAGCCGGAACGGGAAGTATGTCTCCATCAGTGTCGTGATAGAGGCCAGCAGTCGCGCCCAGCTCGACGCAATCTATGCCGACCTGACGGCGCACGAGAAGGTGCTCATGCGCCTTTAGGATGAACAACACTCAAGTGAGTGCCATTCTCTTGAAGAGCGCATGGCAACGTGCCCCGACACCGGCATGAAAGATAAGCGCATTGTTGTACGTCGGCTCGGCCTGTGTGACTACCTACCCACCTGGCAGGCGATGCGCGCGTTCACCGATCAACGCGACGAGGAGACCCGCTCCGAGCTGTGGATCGTCGAGCACACGCCAGTCTTCACCCAGGGGCAGGCGGGCCGGCCGGAGCACCTGATCAGCCCCGGCGGCATCCCGGTGGTGCAAAGCGATCGCGGTGGCCAGGTGACATATCACGGCCCTGGCCAGCTGGTGATCTATCTGCTGCTATCGTTGCGCGAGTGCGGCATCGGCATACGTCGACTGGTGAGCGTCATGGAGGACACGATCATTGAACTGCTGGCTGCCCGCGGTCTCGAGGCCGAGGCGCGTGCCGATGCGCCTGGGGTTTACGTGGCGGGGCGCAAGATCGCGTCTCTGGGACTGCGCGTGCGGCGTGGGTACACCTATCACGGCCTGGCACTCAATGTGGCTAACGACCTGGAGCCCTTCCGCCGCATCGACCCCTGCGGTCACCGCGGACTCGAGGTCACCAGCACCGCTGTACTCGGCATTGCAGACGACCTGGACCAACTAGCCGGCGAGCTGATCGAGCGTCTCGCCGCAGCGCTGGGCTACGTGATTGAACCAGCCTGACCGTTACGATGCGACCGTCAGAGGGCGCCCCTCAGCAGGCGCTTGGCGCGCCTCAGCCAAGAAAGCGCCCCATTTCAGTGCATTATCAACATTGAATACTGCGAGCCCATTGTTTAGGCTTTGAGGTGTTAATCGCTGCAAAGGCCCGTGTCGCATGTGTGGAATTTGCGGCGAAATTCGCTTCGACGACACCCTCCCTGCGGTAGATCGCGTGGCACGAATGAACCACGTGCTGTTCCCACGCGGCCCAGATGGCAGCGGCATCCACCTGGCGGGCCGCCTCGCAGTCGGTCATCAGCGGCTCAAGATCCTCGATCTCAGCGAGCATGCGCAGCAGCCCATGATCGACAGCGAGCTGGGTCTTGGCATCGTGTTCAATGGCTGCATCTACAATTTTCGCGATCTGCGCGTTCAGCTGCGCGCCCTCGGTTATCGCTTTTTCTCCGATGGCGATACCGAGGTCATCCTCAAGGCCTATGCCGCCTGGGGGATAGAGTGCGTGAACCGGTTCTACGGCATGTTTGCGTTTGCGATCTGGGAGCGCGACTCGGGCCGCCTGATCCTGGCCAGGGACCGCTTCGGCATCAAGCCCCTGTACTACACAGAGTCGTCGCACAGCCTGCGCTTTGCGTCCACGCTGCCGGCGCTGTTGGCCGGCGGCGATATCGATACCGACATCGACGCCGTGGCGCTGCATCACTACATGAGCTTCCACGCGGTGGTGCCGGCGCCGCACACGATCATCCAGGGCGTGCGCAAACTGCCGCCCGCGACAGTCCGCGTGATCGATGCGGATGGACGCAGTCGTGACCACCGTTTCTGGCGGCTGCATTTCGGCGCCCGCCCCGAGGAGCAGCAACTGGCCTACGAGGACTGGCAGGAGATCACACTCGATACGCTGCGCAGGGCCGTTGAACGCCGCCTGGTCGCCGATGTGCCGGTCGGTGTGTTGCTGTCCGGCGGACTGGATTCGAGTCTGATCGTAGGCCTGCTCGCCGAACAGGGCCAGCGCGGCCTCAACACCTTCTCGGTCGGCTTCGAATCGGTCGAAGACGAGGCCGGTGACGAGTTCCAGTATTCGGACATCATCGCCAGACACTTCGACACCGATCACCATCAGATACGGGTCGACTCGGCGCGTCTGCTGCCGGCATTGCAGCACTGTATCCAGGCGATGAGCGAACCCATGGTCAGCCATGACGTCATCGGCTTTTATCTGCTCTCGCAAGAGGTCGCTAAGCATGTAAAGGTGGTGCAAAGCGGACAGGGCGCGGACGAGGTTTTCGCTGGCTACCACTGGTATCCGCCGCTGCGCGACAGCAGCGATCCGGTCGCCGACTATGCAAATGTATTTTTCGACCGAGACCACAGCGAATTCGCCGAGGCCGTGCATCCGCGTTTTGTCAGCGAGGACTTCAGCCGGGCCTTCGTCGCGCAGCACTTCAATACGCCCGGCGCGCAGCGTCCGATCGACAAGGCGCTGCGCCTCGATACCCAGATCATGCTGGTCGACGACCCGGTCAAGCGCGTCGATAATATGACCATGGCCTGGGGCCTCGAGGCGCGTGTCCCCTTCCTGGATCACGAACTGGTCGAACTTGCCGCACGCATCCCCGCCGAGTTCAAGATCGCCTCAGGCGGCAAGGGCGTTATCAAGGAGGCAGCCCGCTCGGTGATCCCGAACGAGGTCATCGACAGGCCGAAAGGTTACTTTCCAGTGCCGGCACTGAAGTACCTGGATGGCGAGTATCTCGAGTTTGTTCAGGATGCCTTGGCGCGCCCGGCCGCACGCGAACGCGAGCTGTTCCGTGACGACTATCTCAAGCGACTGATGGCCGAGCCCAAAAAGCACATCACGCCGCTACGGGGTTCCAAGGTCTGGCAGATCGCCCTGCTGGAGATCTGGCTACAGCAGCACGGCATCTGAGCAGACCGATGAGCAAAGAGGAACGTTATCGCACGCGACTGTTACGACAAAGGGCGCCCAGTCTGTCCGGGGCCGAACCGACTGCCGAGCGCGGCAAACCGCCCCCGAAGGCCGACGCAATCATCGACTGCGGTTGGGGTCGGCTGATTTTTGCCCATACATTTCGGGATAATCGCAGACTGGCCGATGCGCTGTTGGCCGAGCTGCCCGGCAAGCGGGATATCGCTTTCTATGTCGGCGATCCGCATGTGCTGCTGGCGATGGAGCCGCAGAACCTGTTCCTTGACCCTTCCCACACCTATCGTCTCTGGCTGGATCGCTATACGGTGTCACAGCTGCGGCCGCGCGGTTTCAGTGTGCGCCTGATGAACAGCCGGGTAGACGCCGAAGCAGTGCATCGCGTCTACTTAGCGCGGCGCATGATACCGCCGCCGATCGAGTTCATGTGGAACATGCGGACCTCGCGGGCGCTGCAGTTCTTCATTGCCGCAGACATCCACACCGGCGAAGTCCTCGGCGTTGCTACCGGGATCGATCATGTCGAAGCGTTCGCCGATCCGGAAGAGGGCGCGAGCCTGTGGGCGCTGGCGGTCGATCCGCAGGCGCGTCACCCGGGCGTCGGGCAGGCCGTGGTGCGGCACATGGCGGAATATTTCATCGGACGCGGCCGAAGCTATCTCGACCTTTCCGTAATGCACAACAATCGCGAGGCGATCCGGCTCTACGAGCGGCTCAAGTTCAAACGTATCAGCGTATTTACGGTCAAGAACAAGAACTCGTTTAACGAACCGCTGTTCACCGGCACCCAACCCGAAGAGAAGCTGAATCCCTACGCACAGATCATCACCCGCGAGGCGCAGCGGCGCGGTATCTCAGTAGATGTACAGGATGCCGAGGGGGGCTTCTTTGAGCTCTCGCTGGGTGGCCGCAGTATCACCTGTCGCGAGTCACTGAGCGAATTGACGACTTCGATCGCGATGAGCCGCTGCGATGACAAAGCGGTCACCCACAGGCTGCTTCGCCGCGCCAATCTGCGGGTACCGGAACAGCTGTTGGTGACGGACACCGCCCAGGCAGAGCGATTTCTCGAACAGCGTGGCGCCGTGGTGGTAAAGCCCGCTCGCGGCGAACAAGGCAACGGAATCAGCGTCGATGTGCGCGATGCGGCCGCGTTACATGCCGCGATCGACGAGGCGAGGAAGTTTTGCGAGAACGTATTGCTGGAAGAATACGTGCGTGGAGGCGACCTGCGGATCATCGTAATCGATGGCAAAGTGGTTGCCGCAGCCACACGCAAGCCGCCGCGCATCCAGGGTACCGGCCGTGACAGCATTCGCCAGTTGATCGAAAAACAGAGTCGCCGCCGCGAGGCCGCCACCGGCGGTGAAAGCCGGATACCGCTCGACCGCGAAACCGAGCGCTGCGTCGAGGAAGCAGGCTTCTCAATGGACGATATCCTGCCTTACGGTGACTATCTGACGGTGCGCAAGACCGCCAACCTGCACACCGGCGGGACCATCCACGATGTGACCTTGAAACTGCACCCGGCACTGCGCAAGGCAGCGATTGGCGCCGCGGCAGCGATCGATATTCCGGTCACCGGGCTCGATTTCATTGTCCCCGACCCAAAGGGCGCCGACTACGTCATCATTGAGGCGAACGAGCGACCCGGCCTGGCGAACCACGAGCCACAGCCGACCGCTGAACGCTTCATCGACCTGCTGTTTCCAAAGACCGCGGAGCGCTAGCCAAGACCGCGCTTTGTGTCCGGTCTTGGCGCGTATGGTTGGGCATCGAAATATCATAAGATGCTAAGCCGTGTGGAATACCCCAACCCGGACTGAACCCTCTATGAAGAACCTGCCGATCGACCAAACCTATGTCCAGGATGTACTCTTTCGGCTATTGAACACACCTAGCCCGAGCGGTTACACAGACCGGGTAGTGCATCTGGTCGCGGACGAGCTCGAAAAACTGGGAGTCCAGGTCGAGCTGACGCGACGCGGCGCTATACGTGCCACCCTCAACGGAGAGCGCAGCAGCCCGGACCGCGCCATTGTGGCGCACATCGACACCCTCGGCGCAATGGTGAAGGGGCTAAAGGACAACGGGCGCCTCGAGCTGGTTCCGATAGGCCACTGGAATGCCCGCTTCGCCGAGGGCGCAAGGGTAACGCTGTTCACCGACATAAGCTCGCATCGCGGCACTATCCTGCCGTTGAAGGCGTCCGGGCACACCTTTGCGGACGAGATCGATAAGCAGCCGTCCAATTGGCAGAACATCGAACTGCGCGTCGATGAGGTCTTCTACTCGCGTAAAGACCTGATGCGGCTCGGCGTGCATGTCGGCGATTTTGTTGCCATCGATCCACAGCCTGAGGTTCTGGAAAACGGCTATATCGTCTCCCGACACCTGGACGACAAGGCCGGCGCGGCCGTGTTGCTCGGCGCCGTCAAGGCAGTGGTAGACAACAAGATCAAGCTGCCCGTCGACTGCCACCCTCTGTTCACGATCTCGGAAGAGGTCGGCTCCGGCGCCTCCGCTGTATTGCACGGCGACGTCTCCGAGATGCTGACGCTGGACAACGGCACCACGGCGCCGGGCCAGAATTCCAGCGAGTTTGGTGTCACCATCTGCATGGCAGACATGAGCGGCCCGTTCGACTACCACCTGACCAACTATTTGATCCGGCTGTGCCAGGAGTTCGAAATCCCTTACCAGCGGGATATCTTTCGCTTCTATCGCTCGGACAGTGCAGCGGCGGTGGAGTCGGGCGCCGACTTGCGCACGGCGCTGGCCACCTTCGGTGTCGACGGATCGCATGGCTGGGAGCGCATCCACTGGAATGCGCTCGAGTCCTTGACCAAACTGGTCACGGTCTATATGCAGTCTCCGCCGCTGTTCCTGCGCGACCAAGACGACATCGGTCCGCGCTTCGGCTTCCCGATGCAGCCGGCCTAGCCCGCCGTCGGCGCGGATGGCAGCCGACAGACCGCTAAGCAGCCGTCGCTGACAGGGTTCCTTCGCCGCGACTCAGGGTCGAGCCAACGCACACTGGACCACATCGATCTGGCGAGCGCGGAACCCCGCCTCGCAGAATGCCAGGTAGTAGCGCCACATACCGCGGAACCGCTCGTCGTAACCGTGCGCCTCCATCCATTCGGTGCAGCGGTCGAATTTTGCGTGCCAGTGTGCAAGGGTATCCGCATAGTCGAGGCCGAAAGCCGCGATACGCTGTTGTATCAGGCCTGCCCCCGCGGCCAGCTGCTGCAGATGCTTCTTGGTCGGTAACATACCACCGGGGAAGATGTAGGTCTGGATAAAGCCGCCCGGATTTGCAGCGTATGCGTCGAAATACGCCTCGTCGATCGTGATCACCTGCAATGCAGCACGCCCGCCCGGTCGCAGGCATCGGCTGAGCGTCGAGAAGTAACTCTGCCAGTACTGGCGACCGACCGCCTCGAACATCTCGATCGACACGATATGATCGACGTGCCCCTCGAAATCACGGTAATCGCACAAACGCAGCTGGACCCGCTCCGCCAGACCGGCCTTCGCTGTGCGTGCCTGGGCATAGTCGAGCTGCTCGCGCGACAGCGTAATTCCGGTCACCCGAAAACCCTGGCGTGCTGCATACTCGGCGAAGCCGCCCCAGCCGCAACCAATCTCGAGGATATGCTGCCCGGGAGATGCATCAAGCAGTTTCAGCATCTGCGCGTACTTCCGCTGCTGAGCGACATTGAGCGGACCACCCTGCTCGAAAATCGCCGCAGAATAGGTCATCGTGGAATCTAGCCACTGCGCGTAGAAGTCGTTGCCCAGGTCGTAGTGCGCCGCGATATTGCGCCGGCTGCCGCGCCGGCTGTTGCGGTTCAGCCAGTGCTGCATGCGCACGGTCGCCCGAGTCAGCGGATGTCGGGTGTCGGATTCGGCGTAGACATCGAGGTTCACCGCCAGCAGCTCGAGCAGTGCGGCGAGATTGGAGGATGTCCAGTCGCCCGCGATAAAGCCTTCGGCGAAGCCGAGATCGCCGCGCCAAAATAGCCGGCGCAGTAGCGCCGCCGGGCGCCCGATCGTCACATCCGCCGTCGGACCCGGCTCCGTCCCGCGCAGTACGAAGGGACGAATCGTACGCAGCGCGACTTGGAGTGAGCCGCGGCGCAGTCGCGTCATTTGATCTATCAAACGTCGCTCATACCACGCCATCTCGGCAACTGGTGGCATCTCGACAGCGAGAGAACCCGTCTGCGAACGCATGTCAACTTACCTCTTCGGTCGGTGGCACAGGTTTACGATGGAAGCGCTCTCCTTTTAACCAAATCTTGAGCGCTTGCCAATGAATGGCCGCTATGACCTTCAGCGTCTGCGCCGGCACGCGTAACGTCTGCCAGAGAAGTTGCCCCGTCGTGAACGGCCGTCGCTGGCCGGTCTGACTCGCTATCAGCATGAGTCGATCGCCATCGAACTCGCGGATGAACACGCGGAGTTCCTCGTCCGGCCTCGCCAACTCGAAATCGTAGCTTGCCTGCATACCGATGAAAGGCGAGACATGGAAATCCTTGGCATGGCGGTCGCACAATGGCCATTCCGGCTGTCCAGGGCCGGGCCGGAGCAGGTAGCAGTGTCGCTCGCCAAAGGTGTTGCGGACCTCGGCAATGACGGCGGCGGGTCGCCCCTCGACGGTCTCACAAAACCACAGGCTCAGCGGATTGAATACCCAGCCGAGAAGGCGCGGAAAGCACAGCAGGCGAATCTTCAGCGCACCGCCGTCCAGTCCGTGGCTGGCCAGCACATGTTCGGCCCAGCCGCGCAAGTCTCGACTGCCTGCCGGAAGATGGTCTCGGTCGTAGAAACTCAAAAGGTTAAAGCGATTGCGTGAGAACACCGGTGTCTTCTTTGCCGCCTGATCGATCGAATCGATGTCCAGCAGCAGGCTGAAGACGCGATAGCGAAATCGGTAGGCGGCCGTAAAGAATCGTCGATGCATTACCTCGGCGCTGTAGAGACTGACCACGTCCGAAGACAGACTCATGCCGCCTTGCCTACCAGCTGCGGGACCAGCGTAAGGTCGCGTGAGGCCTGAACCTCAGAAGCCCACGGGATCCGCGCACCCAGCGCCTGAGCAACCTCGACGCCAGACCGTATACCGTCCTCGTGAAAGCCATAGCCCGTCCAGGCGCCCGCAAACCAGGTGCGGGCGCGTCCCTGGATGCGGTGCAGCTGCTTTTGCGCCGCCAGTGCTGCCGCGTCGAACACCGGGTGATGATATTCATAGCAGTCGACGACCGTTTCAGCGCGAGGCTCCCGCAGCGGGTTGAGACTGACAAAATAGTCCTGACCGGTGGACAGGCGCTGCAGAGAGTTCATCCAGTATGTGACGCTGACGGCCCGCGACGCGTCACCGGCCGATTCGCTCAGGTAATTCCAGGAGGACCAGACGCGGCGTGCCTGCGGCATCAGGTCGGCGTCGCGGTGCAGAAACACGCGATTTGCCTGATAGGGGATCGCACTGAGGATCTGGCGCTCCGATGGGCTTGGATCTGCGAGCAGCGCCAGCGACTGATCACTGTGACAAGCCAGCACAACGTCGTCGAACGCCTCGCGCTGGCCGTCGGAAAAGATCAGCGTGACCTGCTCCGCGTCGCGTTCGATTCGGGCGACGCGGGCACCCGTCACTGCGCGCTCACCGAGGTCAGCGATCAAGCTCTGCACGTAGGTGCTGGCGCCGCCGTTTACCGTCCGCCATTGCGGCCGGTCGGCCACACGGATCAAGCCGTGGTTGGAAAAAAATCGCAGAAAACTCAGTGCGGGAAACCGTGCGATCTGGCCGCGTGGGCATGACCAGATAGCGGCGGCCATTGGATAGAGGTACTGAGCGCGGAAGCGTTCGCCGAAGCCGCCGCGGTCGAGGAACTCCCCAAGCGAGACGTCCGCCGCAGGCGGCACCAGAAGGGCGCGCTGCGCGGCGCGATTGAATCGCACGATGCTCCAGAGCAGGCCCCAGAAGCGCCCGCTGACCAGATTGCGCCGCTGCCCGAAAAGGGTGTCGAGGTTGGTGCCGGCGTATTCAAGCCGCCCGCTGTCAAAGGACGCAGAAAATGACATGTCGGTCGGATAGGTGTCGACGCCGAGGTGTTCGAACAGCGCGGATAGCAGCGGGTAGTTTTCACGGTTGAAGACCATGAAGCCGGTGTCTATCGCGACCTGCCCGTCCCGATCAGCGATGACCGCGGTGTTGGTGTGGCCACCAAAGCGCGTAGCGGCCTCAAAGAGACGTATGCCCGGCTCGCTGCGCAGCAGCCATGCGGCTATCGTTCCGCTGATGCCGCTGCCGATTACCGCCACTTGTCTGTTTTTGTCCATTAATAATCCCGCTTTGTCTGGTTTTTATTGCTTTCTAAGTCGAATCCCGCTATACATAGGCTATACAAAAAA
>JAHEJD010000150.1 GCA_024639005.1 Chromatiaceae bacterium
GGTCAACGGCGGCACGGGCGACGGGTTCTCACTACACGAATCGCATTCGGCGACGACGGGGTGATCATAATCGACTTTGCCGGGTCGGTCAGGCGAAACCTCTGGAATGGCGGGGCGCCTGAGATGGCTTGCTATAGTGGGCGCCCCGCCCGGTCCCGGGATCCCGGCAGATAAAGACTCTTGGCCAGGACAAAAATGCAGATGAAACTGGATTGGCTGAGCGCGACTCTCTCCGGGTTGATGATCGGCGCGATCTCGATCATCTCTTCGGTGTCATTCGCGGCGCTGGTCTTCGCCGGCCCCCTCTCCGAGCATCTCGACTATGGTCTCAATGTTGCGTTGATCACCGCGGTGGTCACGGGGCTGTTCGTCGCGTTCGGCAGCTCGTGCCGAATCGCCATATCGCTACCGCAGGATCGCACGGCACCTATCCTGGCCATTATGGTGACCGCGATCACCGCCGCTGCGCCGGCCGACGCATCCGGCGAGCACGTACTCCTCAGCATTATCGCGCTTATCATCGCGACCAGCCTGGTTACCGGCATCTCCCTGCTGGGGCTGGGACTGGCCCGCGCCGGCGGGCTGATGCGCTTTATCCCCTATGCCGTGCTCGGCGGTTTTTTCGCCGGCACCGGGTGGCTGCTGGTGATCGGTGGTCTGCGCGTGATGAGCGGCCTCGAACTCGCCACGCTCGACAGTATGCTGCAGCTCGCCGATCCGGATCTGCTGGTGCGCTGGTTACCGGGCCTGGCGTTGGCGATCGCGATCCTGGTCGCGTCGCGCTTCATCGCCTCCGGCATCGCCTTCTTCACCATCTTGTTTGCGGCCCTGGGCGTGTTTTTCCTGATCACGCTGAACAACGGCGGGACACTCGAGACACTCGGCAGTTCAGGCTGGCTGCTGGGTCCGTTCGAGCGCCAGGTGGACAATGGCTACCTGTTGGGATTGCCGCAGCTGCTGGGGGTCGATCACTGGTCTGTCGTGTTCGACCAATGGGCGAATATCGGCACCGTCGTGGTCATCAGCGCGACATCCATTATGTTGACCGTCAGCGGGCTGGAGATGCTCACGCACCGGGATATCGACATCAACCATGAGCTGCGGGTAAGCGGCCTGGCCAACCTGGCCACCGGGCTGGGTGGCGGCATGGTCGGATTCCATTCGCTGAGTATCTCGGAACTGGCCCTCAAACTGGGCGCGAGGCATCGCGCCACCGGCGTTATCGCGGCCCTGACCGCGGCCGTCGCGCTCTTCTTTGGGACTGAACTCATCGGCCATATCCCGCGCATCGTCGTCGGCGGGCTGCTGTTGTTCATCGGCTTTTCTTTTCTCGGCAAATGGCTGTTCGGCAGCTGGGGGAAACTACCGCACAGCGAGTATCTGGTCATACCCCTGATTCTGTTCACGATTGCCGCGGTGGGGTTCATCGAGGGCCTGATCCTTGGTCTGCTCGCCGCGTTGATCCAGTTTGTGCTCAAGTACAGCCGCACCACGGTCATCCGGTATGCGCTGTCGGGTAAAGAGGCCAAGAGCGCGGTCGAGCGCAACATGGACGATGACCACTTCCTGGTCGATCAGGGACCGCGACTGCTGGTGCTGAAGCTCCAAGGCTATCTCTTCTTCGGGACCACGGCGCAGTTGTCGAGCCGCGTCAAGGCGCGACTGGCAGATGCATCCCAACCCGCGCTGCGCTATCTGGTGCTCGATTTTCAGGCGGTCCACGGTATCGACTCCTCGGCCGCCTACGAATTTCACCGACTGCGATTGATGGCCGAGGAGCAGGACTTCATCATCGTGATGACCGGCATGCCGCAGGCCATGCGCAGGCAGCTGCGCTCAGGAAATATCTTCAAGGCCAATGCGCACATCCAAGAGTTCGACGATCTCGACCGCGGCCTCGAATGGTGCGAGGAACAGCTTCTTGCGACCGTCCGGACACCCCGGTCCGCGGCCGCAAAGACCGCGCTGCAGCACCTCGCCGATGCGCTTCCGGCGCATTTCGGCCTGACGGATGTGCTTGCGTATCTCTCCGAGGTGATCTTCGGGGTCGGTGACGAACTGATCCGGCAGGGCGAGGCCTCGCGGGACATGTTCTTTCTGGAGAGGGGCGACGTATCGGTGTATCTGAAGCCGGCCTCCGGCGAGGCCTTCAGGATCCGGCAGACCGGCCCCGGCACCGTAATGGGCGAGCTCGGTTTTTATCTCGATACCCCGCGCTCTGCGTCCGTCATTGCCGAGACCGCAGGCACGGCCTACCGGCTGACGACGGAAGGGCTAAACCGCATGGAGACAGAGCACCCGGAACTGGCCGCGGCGCTGCACAGATTCATCGCGGACCTACTTGCAGAGCGCCTGCTGCGCACCACACACACCCTCGAGCGTGTGCTGCACTAGCCCGAAAATCTCACCGGGCGAAACTGTAGCGGATCGCCGCATACACATTCGTGTTGTCCTGGAACTGACCGAAGAAGGTGTGCTTGTCGTCGCCGAAGAACCAGTTCGCACCGCCCTCCAGGGTCCAGTGGTCGTCAACAGAGAAGGTCGCGATCGGCCTGACATAGCCGTCGTCATCCGACGGCGAATAGAACACGAACAGTGAGAGCCGCAGGTTCTGATCCAGC
>JAHEJD010000151.1 GCA_024639005.1 Chromatiaceae bacterium
TGTGCAGGTTTCTCCGACGCCATTGCGCGGTTTTTGAGATGATGCGCGGGTCTGGCGGCGTCGGAGAAGCGCCAAGGCAGGAAATCGCGGGTTGTTTGGCCGTGGCGGTCGGGCCAGGCGCTATGGGGATTTGACCGCGGCGGCGATGGTGATGGGGGCTGGCCGGGACGGACTGAGGACCATTTGCGGTGCCAGCGACACGGTCAGGTCATCGTGGCGGGTGCCATGCGCGGTCCGTTCGGGGTTCGGTAGCGCCCGATGTGCCGCAGCGAGGCGTCCTGGGTCGTAATCGGCCGTTGACCGGCGAAGATTGCGGGCGACAATGCGGCATGACGGTATTGCGAGTGGGATCATGAACTGTCGATCCCCTCCGGCGCTGGCTGATATCGGGGCGTCTGGCCGGCCCGGAAGACTTCGATTGTGATCATGCGGCCGCCGCAGCACGGACAGAGGCGCTCCGGTCCATCCGGCTCGTCCTGAGCGGCCTGTTGGCCATCGTCGTCCGGCTCAATCGGCTGCGGCGCGTGAAGCAGTTTGCGAAGCCTGGCGATATTGTCCACGCGCGCTCCATTGGCCAGGAAGCCATAGTGGCGGATGCGATGGAAGCCCTTCGGCAGGACGTGAATGAGGAAGCGGCGGATGAACTCGGCCGGCGTCAATGTCATGGTCCTGTAGCGCTCCCGGCCTTCGACGCGGTAGTCCTTGTATGTGAAGGTGACGCCTGTCTGGTCGGCCTTGATCAGGCGGCTGTTGGATATGGCGACCCGGTGGGTGTATCGCGACAGATAGGCCAGGACAGCCTCGGGCCCGCCGAACGGCCTTTTGGCATAGACCACCCATTCAGCCTTGCGCAGCGGCTTGAGGTATGCGGCGAAGGCGGGCCTGTCGGCAAGGCGTTGATGATTGCCGAAGAAGGTCAGGCGATCATCGTCATGGGCGGCGGCCAGCATTTGCAGGAACAGGCGCCGGAACAGGCGCGAGAGCACCCGCACGGGCAGGAAGAAGCCCGGCTTGCAGGATACCCATGATTTGCCGTCCGCAGAGATGCCGCCGCCGGGCACGATCATGTGGACGTGCGGATGGTGGGTCATGGCCGAGCCCCATGTATGCAGCACGGCGGTGATGCCGATGCGGGCGCCGAGATGCCTCGGATCGACAGCAATGGTCAGCATCGTCTCGGCGCTGGCCTTGAACAGCATATCGTAGACCAGCTTGTTGTTCTGGTAAGCGATATCGGCAACCGGCGCCGGCAGGGTGAAGACGACATGGTAGTAGGGCACCGGCAGGAGATCGGCCTGGCGAGCCTCCAGCCAGTCGCGGGCGACGGCGCCCTGGCACTTCGGGCAGTGCCGGTTGCGGCAGGAATTGTAGGCGATGCTTGTATGGTCGCAGTCCTCACACCGCTCCACATGGCCGCCGAGCGCCGCCGTACGGCAGCGCTCGATGGCGCTCATCACCTTCAACTGGCCGAGGCTGACATGGCCGGCATTTACGGCACGCCACGCCGCCCCGTGGTCACGGAAGATATCCGCAACTTCCAATGCGGTCCGGGTCACCGGAGTGTTATGCCGGCTCGCTGTTTTTGCCTCTCGCCCTGCGCCTTTTGCCGGTCAGTGCGTTGAGCGGGCTCTCCATGCCGGCGATGAGGCCGGTGGCGACGCTTGCATAGCGGGCCGTTGAATCCAGCTTGGCATGGCCGAGCAGGGCCTGGATGCGCCTTATATCGGTACCACCTTCCAGCAGATGGGTGGCGAAGCTGTGGCGCAGCGAGTGCAGCGTCACCGGCCTGCGGATGCCAGCCGCTTCGGCGCTCTTGTGGAAGATACGGTTGAACTGGCGCGTCGTCAGCGGCCTGCCCGGCTTGATGCCGGGAAACAGCCAGCGCTCGGCAAGCGTCACACCGGCATCGTACCGTGTCGGGCGCTCCTTCCACCATTGCCGCAAGAGATCGAGCAGTTCGGGCGGCAGCATCACGTTGCGGTCCTTGCGGCCCTTGCCCTGCACGATGCGGATGACGCCCTGCGCGCTGTCGATATCGCCGGCCCTCAGCCGGACAACCTCGCCGGCCCGCAACCCGCAGCCATAGGCCAGGCTCAGAAGGGACCGGTTCTTCAGGGACCCGGCCATCTTGAGCAGCCGTTCGACCTCGCCCCGGCTGAGAACCTGGGGGATCTTCTGCGGCTCGCGCAGATGATAGATCTCATTGGCCAGATCAAGACGCCGCAGCGTCACCCGGACAAGGAACTTGACCCCGGTCATGATCCGGTTGCGGCTGATGACGCTGAGGCCAGCATCGCTCAGATGATGCTGGAACCGGCGCACATCGTCCGCCGTCGCGGTCGCAGGAGAACGCCCGAGAAAGGCGGCAAACCGCTTGCAGCTGTTGATGTGGTACCGTTGGGTTGCCACAGACAACCGCCGCCCCTCCATGTCCTCGATCATCCGTTGGCGCAGTTCACTGTTCGCTTGTCCAGACATGACAAAACTCCCTTCCCGAGTGAGGTTGATGACACCTCAATCCTCGGGCCGGAGTTCCCTCATTGTCAGTAATGGTCTCGCAGAAAGGCGAAACAAACGCCCTGCCAGATATCGCGGTAGCGATTTAGTGCC